>JAYYRF010000717.1:0-29953 GCA_036127535.1 Myxococcota bacterium
TGGTACGGACCGGATGACACCCTTTTTGTCGCGATGACCAAAGAAGAAGCCCAAGCAAAGGCCGAGGCGCATTATGGCGAGTCGGTAACGCTGCGCCAAGATCCCGATGTTTTGGATACGTGGTTCTCAAGCGGTTTATGGCCGTTCTCAACCCTCGGATGGCCGAACAATACCGATTCCTTGAAAAAGTTTTATCCGACGCAGGTGATGGAAACCGGTTCGGACATCTTGTTCTTTTGGGTTGCTCGGATGCTGATGATGGGAATCTACGCGATGGGGGAAACCCCTTTTTCTCACGTCTTCCTCCACGCAATGGTTCGCGATGAAAAAGGCCAAAAGATGTCAAAGGTCAAGGGAAATGTCATCGATCCGCTTCATATGATTTACGGAGCGACCTTGGATGAGCTCAATCCCAAAGTGCACAAAGAACTCATCAAAAAAATCAAAAAGTCGAAAACGGATCGGATCGACGCCCAAGGAGCGGACGCGCTGCGTTTTACACTGGCGATTTTGGCTGCACAGGCGCGAGACATTAAATTAGACGTCTCTCGAATGGAGGGATACCGCGCCTTTCTCAATAAATTGTGGAATGCGAGTAAATTTGTTCTGCTCAATACCCAATCCTTTACGCCGGCGTCTTATGGTCGATACACGAGCGATTGGGCATCCGTAGCGCCTCCCTTTGTCATTTCCGATCTCTCGATGTCTGATCGTTGGATTTTGACCCGTTTACAAGAAGTGGTGGCGGGCGTAACAATGGCGCTGGATCAGTTTCGTTTCAACGAAGCAGCACAGCTTATTTACGATTTCGTATGGCATTCTTTTTGCGACTGGCACGTGGAGCTTTCCAAGCCCAATTTATACGACGAGTCTGCAGAAAATGCCTCTTCGAGAGCCGCTACGCAAAGCTGCTTGCTTTACACGCTGGACACCATTGTACGCTTGCTTCATCCGGTTGCTCCGTTCATTACCGAGGACATTTGGCAGGCTCTGCCGCGCACGGACTCCGATGTCGATGCTCTGATCGTGGCGCCGTGGCCGCAAAAAAGAACGGAGCTTCAATTTCCAAACGCCGTGCAAAACATCGAGGTGGCGATCGGCCTGATCTCGGCGGTGCGAAACATCCGCGGAGAGACGGGGGTAAAACCCAGTGCGATCATCGAGAAAGCGTACTTTGTCACCACGGACACCGAAATGGCTTCTCGCATCAACGCGTCTCGCTTTTACATTGGTCGAATGGCCAAAATAGATCAAATCTTGGTCGTGGAAGAGGAAAGCAGCGGGGAGGCGATGGCCACAGCGGTGTCCAGCGGCGTGGAAATCCGAATCCCGCTCAAGGGACTCATCGATGTGGAGGAGGAATTGTCTCGTATTCGTAAGGAATTGGACAAGGTGGCGAAAGATCTACAGTTCGTAAGCAAAAAATTGAACAACGAGAAGTTTGTCTCTCGTGCACCGGCCCACATCGTCGAGAAAGAGAGAGAGAAATTGCAGGGCTACGAGCAGAAAAAAGCCGCGCTGGAAAAATCGCTCCTCGATATTGAAAAGCTGCGTGCTTCCGACTAGTCGGAGATATATCCAAGCTGCTTGAGGTGTTCTTTTAGTGCGGGCGAGAGTTCCACATCCGAGGTTTGGTGTGTCGTAGATACTTGAATGGGGCTGCTTTGCGTCGGTACTTTGTTGCCGATCGCCGTATAGTATGTCGCGTCCGTGCCCAGTCGTAGGCGCGTATCGAACGGGATTGCCTGCCAGCGCATTCCCTCTTTCAGATCGAGTTCGGTTCGTAGCGTATTTTGAAACAGAATCTTCCCTTTGGAAGCCCGTAATAAACCGCTGGTATTGGCTATCCAAGGCTGACCCAGTTCGGAGATTAACGCCTGTTTGAGTTCGTTGCTGCGTGCTGAATTGGACGTTGCGCTGCGTTCGGAAAAGTCGCGTTCGTGATCGAAAAGGAGAACCGTATCGTTGTGAACATCCCAATCCAAACGATGAGAGGCGGTGGTTAGGGACAATCGGTTGGCGGAGAATCGAGAGGTCTCAGAGAGAATGCTTCGCTGCGGTATGTCGCCCAGTAAAGAGATGCCTTCGCTCGTCCATGGTACGCCCGCCCATTGTGCAATGGTTGGAGCGATGTCGTGGAGTCCGACCAGGGTCTTTTCTCTTTTGGATGCGGGTGCAGAAACGATGAGCGGAATGTGGAGTTGCTCTTTAAAGAGGGTATGTCCATGTCCCCACGAACCTCTCTCTCCAAACTCCTCGCCGTGATCAGAGGTGATGATCCATCGCACAGACCGATCGGCTTGTTGAAGTTGGGTGAAAAGTCTCTTGATTTGCGTATCGACGTAATGAATCGATTCGTCGTATTGATTGATTTGATGGGTCAGCTCCTCTGCCGAGAGGGGATTTTTTTGGTAGTGGGGATAGCTCTTATAGCGCGGTGCATCCGGAGAGAGCGGGGGATCGTATCGGGTGCTGTGTGGCGAGGGGGGATCGCACGTGTAATGCGCGTCGTAGAAGTGCAAGAAGAGAAACGCGGACTGTTTGGGCGGGAGGGTTTGATACCACTGCAATGCGCGATCGACGATGTCTTCCGCATCGATCTCGGCATCGAGATTGCGCTTATTGTCTCCGTTCAATCCAAAATCTTCGAAAAAATCAAATCCTCGATCAAAGCCATACAACCGAGACACGAAGCTGGCGGATACGACAGCACCGGTAGCCCATCCGGATGTTTGTAGCGCCGTTGCAATACGCGGCTGATCCGCCGGTATGGAGAACTGCTCGTCGACGATTCGATGAGAGAGAGAAGGGTAGCCGGTCATGATGGTCGTGTGAGCCGGCAGTGTCCAAGAAGATGTAGAAAAGGCTCTTTCAAAGAGAATCGAATCGGCTGCCAACGAGTCGATAAAAGGGGTTGTGTCGCGTTCGTAGCCGTAGCAAGAAAGATGATCCGCACGGAGCGTATCGATACTGATCAATACGATATCGGGACGTTCGGCGTCACCACGCGGAATGGAGGAGCAACTGAGCAGAAAGAAAAGCATGAGATTGATTAACATGTCTATGGTTTGCCGTATGCTCTTTGTCTGACTATTGAATCCGACGATGAATCGAACGGGGAATTCCTTGGAGCGCACGCTGGAGTTCCAATCGGCTCCAATCGGATATTTTATCGAAGGAACAACCGGAAATGCTTCTCTTTGCGCTGGTCAGATCCCTTTCTGTGTGTCGTACCTGTGCTACAATTGGGAGTTGCACGGCGTTCAAGTTGAGCAGACCGCGCAATACTTCTCCGTGTTCCAAGGTAAAATGCGAAGAGTCGTAAACAAAGGACATGCCGAATGCCGACAGGTCGCGGAGTTGCAACGCGCCCAAACCTTGCGTGGAGTAAAATAACCACGGCTCCTGTGGCGCCAAAAGATAACGAGGGGCTCTGCGCGCGTCATTGCAAATGATTTTTTCCGGCAGTGCAATCATCCAGTGGCGGTCGAGGGAGTATCCGACAATGCGGCTGCGAAAACCCCAGCATGCCGACATGCCATGATATAGAATTTCGATATCGGTTCCCAAGACAGGAGGAGGGGCATCTATATTGAGAAGCGGCAATCTCTTTCGATGCATCAGAGGAAAACCAAAGTTTCCGGACACAATGCTTCCTTCGTATAAAATGTCGATGAAATCAATTGCGGTGGCGGCTTCCATTAAATGATAGAAGACTTTGGTATGACCGGAAATCGTAGCAACACTTTGTTTGGTTAGCATGGTACCAAGGTAGCCCTTAAAGAGGTATATAGCAATTGAAATCGAAATACGGAAATACAATTCCGTTTTGAGTGAGGAGCGTGGCGTGAATCGAACATTAAGCATTGCGGGGATAGCGGTACCCAAACTGGGGGAGCGAGAGAAAGTCGTACTGACCGATTTAGATGACCGTGTTGTCGTTGAAGGAGCTTCTCCCTTGAGTACACGCCTTTCCATGCTCATCTCGTTGTGTTTCTCCAGCGGTGATATCGAGAACCTAGCACCGCTTTTGAGTCGTTGGGGCTGGCTCGCTGAGGGAGTAGCTTTGGAGTTCTTTCCGGAGGCGATGAACTACCAAGCCAATTGGGCTAACGGAGAGCGGAATCGTTTATCCTTTGCCGAGCAGCAGCAAGCCTCCTTGCAAATCACATTGGCGCTCTCTTCCGATTGGGTGGGTTGGCTTCGTTCCATTGCCGGTAAGCAGCCGGAGATTTTGCAGTCGATTATGGTTGAGCCCACGATATCATTTCGTTTTTCGTTGTTGTTCGATTCTCTCTTTACGAATGTAGCCTTGAACTACAGTGATTTTATGTTCGGGGAGTACGCGGTTCACTTGGGAGAAAAACCGCACTGGCTCGGCGCCTTGGTTCACCGCTTGCAGGGATCGTTTTGTTGTTCTCGCCATTTAAATCCGACCACCATGGCGCGGCAAGTCTTGCTGTCTGCGGATTCTTTCCCCAATTACCGTGCATTTTGTGCGGCGTTGGCGTCCTATGGTTCGGTGCGGGTAGCGGAGATACCGCAGGGACGTCCAATTCTTCTCATCGATGAGGAACCCGTATCTTTTTATGGTTATCAGGTGACGGAAGCGGTCAAGCAGGCGGCGGCTTTGTATCTGAGTGGTGCGACCATCGTTTGGATCGATGGTCCTCTCCTCGTAGATCCACCTGAGAGCATTCAGGTTTGGACAACCGCTGAAAATGGCCAACCGTTGGGGGTCAATGAAAATACAAAGGCATTGACCTGGCGTAGAAAGTAACATTCCGAGGATTCTGGAGTCTTGCTGATGAGAGAACGGATCGTGCGAAGGCCGTCAACATGGAATTCCTTGCCCAGTAGTGCGTAGATTCGGCCGGTAATGAACTCGGTTTGGAAAACCGATGGCATCAAATATCGAGCTTCTGAAAGCGATAGGCCAAGCATCCGTAACAGAAAAGGTTGAGCAAGAAAAGACCGATGACGGGCTCGGTATCAAAGCCGCCGCTCCATCCCTCCCAGGCAGAAAAGCTCTTGTAGGGAAGATTTTGAATCCAATCTTCCAGACTCTTTTGGCGGTCAGACGGCATGATCATGACAAAGACCGATGAGACAAAGTATACAAATGCGTTGAGAACCAGGACGATAAAGCTCATGATCGCAGTGGTTCCGGTTGAACGCGTGTAGGTTCCGACCAAAAAGGCAAGTCCGATAAGCGCGGTGTCGGACAAGAGCGAGAGGGTGTATCCGATCGAGATGAGTTTGAGTTCACCGACATCTTCAAACAGAAATTGTCCGGTAATAAATGCGCATAGACCGGTTGCAAGCAGCGACAAACCACACAAGATGGTGAGACCCAGGCCTTTGGCTAAGAGCAGGCGATTACGGGAAATCGGTCGACAAAGTGTTTCCCGTAATTGATAGCCGCCCCGTTCTCCGGATAGGCAAGAACTGGCCGCCAAGAGAATCAGCAACGGAATCAGAATAAAATTGCGTCCCCAAAGGGCTCTTCCCATTCCCTTTGCGACGTCCTTTCCGATTTGTTCCTGCATCATGTTGGCCATCCCTTGGGCGGCCGCTTCCGAAGAGGTTTGGACTTCGATTCCATCGATCGCCGCACTCATGAGCCACGGAATGACAATGGCAACAAAGATACTGCAAGCAATACAAAGCCATGCAGAGGAACGGGAAAAAATGAGTTTCAATTCTGCCGTTAGTACATTTTTAAACGGTGTCATGATGGATCCTTGGTGAGTTTGATGAAGGCATCTTCCAGCGAGATCTGTTTGGGAATAATCGTGTGCAGATAAATCTTCTGCATGCACAGTTCGCGGTTGAGTTGCGCGGGCGTCCAATCTTTGAGCTGGATACGAATCGCGCCATCGGCCTCGTATTGTTGGTCGGTAACTTGTGGTATTTCGGACAAGGCTTGGTTGAGAGCCTCTTCATTGTCGCAGTTTAGGATGTAGGTTTGAATATTTCCGCGCAGTTCGGATACGGCTCCCTCGTATTGGAGGCGACCTTGGTCGAGAATGGCGACCCGGTTACACGTCTGTTCGATTTCGCTGAGCAGGTGGGAACTGATCAAAATACTCACCCCCTCATCTCGAGACAACGTGAGAAGAATGTCGCGTAAGGATTTTCTCCACTTGGGGTCCAGTCCGTTGGTCGGCTCATCCAAAATGAGTAATTTGGGGGTGCCCAACATGGCGCGGGCAATCCCGAGTCGTTGTTTCATCCCCATGGAAAAAGTCGATGCTTTTTGATGGGCGCGATCTGTGAGTCCGACCAAATCCAGAAGGGTGTCGATGTTGTTGTGACTGCTGCCGCTGAGTTTTAGCGAGATTTTTAGATTATCATATGCGGATAAGGATGGATGAAAACACGGATTCTCAACCAAGGTTCCGACATCTTTGAGTCTAAGAACCGGATCGCTTTCTCCAAAGATACTGACCTCTCCCTCATCGGCGGGGGTGAGGCCTAGGATCGCTCGAATGGCCGTTGTTTTCCCTGCCCCGTTTGGTCCGAGAAAGCCATAGATATCACCTGCATGTACATTGATATTCAAATCCCCCAGCGCTTTGTGTTTTGCAAAGCTTTTGCTGAGTCGTCTTGTTACTAAAGCGTCACTTGCACTCATCTGCACTCTCTTCTATTTCTAAGTGTAATAATTATTATGAGGACGTTAATAACATGAGATCATTGTTTCGGGTTGGAATCATTTTATTGGGAAGTGGCTGTATTTCTGTAAAGACGGCAGACACCGACTCAGATACGGGAGTCACGGGTGTAGAGAGCGGCACCGCAACGGTCGCTGACATCCAGCAAGGGATAATCGGAGACGGTGCCGATGTGTTTTTAGAGCGCGTTGTCATCACCACAACCGATTGGGGCGAAGGATTTTTCGTACAAGACCCCGGCGGTGGTGAATGGAGTGGCATTTACGTTTACACCGAAACCATGGGGGGTGAATACAGTCCCATTATCGGTGACGAAGTTCAAATCTCCGGTACGGTCAGTGAATTTTATGATTATACGGAACTCGTCGTATCCTCTGCGGAAAATATATCGGTTGTTGGAGATGGGGAAGTCGTTGCGACCCCGGTGTCCAACGTGACGGATTGGGAACCCTATGAAGGATGCTTTGTATCCTTGTCCGATCAGACCGTGGTCTCTTCTGTATCGAGCTATGGAGAAGTTGAATTGTCCGGTGGCATTAAGATGGACAATCTGTTCTTTGATTTTGGTACAGAGTATGGCGCGACGTATTCGGCTATCCAAGGTGTCATCTCCTATTCCTACGAAGAGTTCAAGATCAATCCGCGTTCGGAATCTGATTTGGAAGGATATGTGGCCGGAGAGGGTGGTGACGTAATGACCATCTCCGACATCCAGCAAGGAGGGGTTATCGGTCCAGTACAACTCGAAGGTGTCGTCGTCACCACCGAGATGGCCGAAGAAGGATTTTGGGTACAAGACCTCGGTGGCGGAGAATGGAGCGGAATTTATGTTTACACGGCTCAGATAAGTGACACGGTCTCCGTGAATGTGGGAGACGTCCTCAACTTGACGGGTGAGGTCAGCGAATTTTACGACCTGACTGAAATCACCGTCACGAGTTTGGGAGACATCGAAGTTGTCGGTACAGGAGAGACGGCGGTAACGACGAGCGTATCCAGCGCGCCATCCGATTGGGAATCCTACGAAGGGGTCTTGATCGCATTGGAAAATGCCGAGATTGTAGAAGAGTTGGACTACGGAAATTGTTCCTTGAATTACAATGGTATTATTTTGGATGATGAATTGTATCGCTACGAGGTTAGCGCGGGAGATGTATTCCCTGCTTTGACCGGTGTGGTCACATATTCCTACGGTGAATTCAAACTGTATCCAAGAGACGAATCCGACATGAGCGGGAGTACGAACAACGGCGGCGGTAACAATGGTGGAAACGATGATGGACCAGCCGAAACGGCCACGATTCGCGATATTCAATCCGGTACAATCGCGGTGGGTACAAATGTAGAAGTCAGTGGTGCGGTGGTTACAGGCGTGAGTGAAAGCGGCGCGCATGTCTTTGTCCAAGATCCCAACGAAAGCGAATACGCCGGCGTGATGCTCTATCTCAGCAGCGGTGGTGTAACGGTTGGTTTGGGAGACGAAGTCAGCTTTTCCGGAAGTGTCGACGAGTTCGAGTCGGGAAGTGGCTCTTCGCGAACCAACATCGAATTGAGCGCGGCCACCGACATAACCGTAACGGGAACCGGAACCATTGCACCGGTGGAGCTCTCTGCTGATCCAAGCGATTGGGAACTTTATGAAGGAATGTTGGTGTCTTTGAGTGCGGTCACATTGGACAGCGATATGGATATGTACGGCGTGAGCGGTCTATCAACCTACTCGGTGAGCCTGGACAGCACGCTCTTTGACTACAGCACGGTCGCATCGAACGGTTCTAGTTTCACGACGGTTGTCGGTATCATCGATGATTACTACGGCATGACGCTGCTTCCCAGAAATGGAGGCGACTTTGTCCAATAACGTTGAACAAAGAACCGCTAAGGGCATTGGTGAGTTTTCAGGCGAGTGCTTTTGGAAACTCATCAGCATTTTACCTCCGATCATGGATGTGCCCCCACCAACAGCACAAAAAGCGTTCTCTCACTTTTTGTCGAAGCGCTCGTTTCAAGCGATGAAGAGCAAGCTACCAAATATTTTTCTGCAGTCCGAAGACAATTCCTTGAAGAGTCCATCGAAATAGAGTAAAAACATTCTCTTCCCTATTCAAAGCCGAGGTGATTGGTGTCAAATTTAGAAGAAAGAGGCCGCGTACTAGAAGAAATCTTTTTCCGTGAGCAAGAAGAGCAAGTGAGAAAAGCCAAGCTTGCAGAAGCGGAGCGGCAAAAAAATATCGAAGAAATTCAGACCAGCACCGGTATTAAAGACGCCGCGGTTATCGGTGCCTTCCTCGATCACGGTGTCTCTGCGCACACGATGATTGCGATCAAGATTGTTCCGCTGGTACTCATCGCTTGGGTCGATGGAAAACTCGACAAGACAGAACGAGAAACGATCATGAACCAGTTGCACCAGTTGGGAATTGAGAGCGATTCTGACGTGATGAAACTCGTACAAGGTTGGTTGGGCAAACGCCCTGATGACTCTTTGAAAGATGCATACTTCAACTTTATTCAGCAATACAAGCAGACTTGTGACGCCGTTGAGATTGCCGCATTGAAGACCGAGGTTCTCGGCGGCTCCGAAGATGTTGCGCAAGCTGCGGGTGGATTTCTCGGCATATGGGCGGTTTCAAACGAAGAGGAAGCGCTGTTAGACGAGTTGAAAGCACTCTTTTAGAGCTTACTTGAGGCGTTCGGCGAGTACGGCAACGATCACGGCTTGCATCGCGCGCGCGTCGAGGTCGCGAAGCGCATTCATCAGCTCTTCTTGACGGTACTGAAAACCGATACACGCAATTCGTTTGGGTGACAGCGGGGTTTCGACTTCCTCTCTGTAGAGAAGGCGCAGCAGTTTCTTTAGTTCGTCGGTGCGCAGTTTGGTCAATCCTTGTGGTTTCATGGCTCGTCCTGAGGGGGTTGTGAAAGTGCTCTTTGAATGGCGTTCGCAATGTCGGATGGAGAGTGGATCGTCACATTGGCATGAAAATACCCGTGTTTGTAGAGTAAGAGGGTTGGAAGGTGAAAGATTTCAAATTCTTCAATGAGTCCCATTGCCTCTTCTGCCTCAATCACGAAAATATGCTGCATCGGTGGATGTTGAGAGAGGTATGTTAGTACACGTCGGCAAGAGCCACATCGATGAGACGAAAATACAGCCAGGGCATTCCGATTGGGATGCTCAAGGTGCATATAATAGTCCAAGTAGTGAATCGTTTGGAGCATTTACTGCAATGAGATCTTAAGTCCCATATCCATTTTCATCTGAAGAAGAGCCTCGGCGTTTCCAATGGCATCATCAAGGGGATTGTGGGTATGTGGGGTTTTTCGGAGATGTTTGAAGGTTTGAAAGCAGTTGCTTACCATTCCCTTGTAGAGAGAACCGAGGTTTGAAGAAGAGTGGCCGAACGGATTTTGACCGGTAAAATGATGAAGGTACCAGTTGACGAATTGCCAATCAAAACCGTTGTTATCGGAGATAAACATGGGCCGTCCATTGGTGCTGGCCGCAATCCAATCTACAAATTGGAGCATGGTTTCTTTGGGATGGGGAAAAGAGAGCGTTTCGGAACGGGAAAATCCACTGATCGCCAGCGCATCGGGGAGCCAACGATCAGAGATGGGTCTTAGTTTTCCATAGAATCGTTTTGTAAGACTGGGCTCCACGACGACGGCACCAAAACAAATCATCGAGTAATCATGTGGAATTGGTCCGTCGGTTTCGATGTCGATCATAAAATAGCTCATGTTGTCTTTGGCTATTCGATCAGGGTGGGAGAATCGCATTGGCCGATATCCCAACGCCATGAACCGTCGCCACACCCCCAGCATGTAATCTCGTATCTTTCGTTGAGCCCACAGGAGTGACCGGTACCGGAACCCGATTGTATAAAGGAACCTTCGGGAGGATTGCATTGACCCAGGGTTGCTTCTGGCCCACCGTTGCATCCCCAACAGTCCAAAACCCCTTGGCTTGTGACGCCACAGCCGTGAATATGTCCGAGAGAAATTTGCGAGAACGTCTCTTCGGGTGGACTCGATTCCGAAAAGTGGTCGCGCCCCCAGCAGGTCGTATCTCCTTGGTCATCGAGTGCACATCCATTTGCCGCTCCGACGGAGATCTGCGTATAGCTTCCCGCGGGAGGTGAGCACTGCCCCCAATTGTCGGAACCTGCACCACAGCCCCAACATTCGATTTGACCGCTGCTGCTCAGGGCACAGCTATGCTCGCCAGCGATCGCGAGCTGCGTATAGGTTCCGCTCGGCGCTTCGCACTGGTCATAGTTTCTGGGGTCTCCACATCCCCAGCAATCGATGCTCCCATCTGTGGTTAGTGCGCAGCTATGATATTGTCCGGATGCAACGTGGGTATACGTACCCGAAGGAGGAGAGCATTGACCGATGTCGTTTCCATCACATCCCCAGCATTGAAGAGCTCCTTGCGTATCGATACCGCAAGAATGCCACAGTCCGGCTGAGACATCTTGAAAGAGCGTATCCGGAGGAGGTTCCAGTTGATTGGCGGCTGAGTAACCCCAGCAATACACTTGCCCATCCGACTGCAGTGCGCAGTTGTGGGTTTCTCCGACGGATAGCGTATTCCATCGAAGCTCGCCGCTGGGTTCGGCAGCGGGTTCATCAGCGGGCTCTTCGGCGGGTTCAGAGCTCGGTTCGGTCGTTGTGTCAGACGGTTCAGACGAGGGCTCCGTTTCACCGGTTTCTGGACCAATCGCTATGTTGACATCTTCGGGTTCGCCACAGGCAAGAAGAAAGAAGGTTATGATCATATGCCATCTCAATTAAAAGCGGAATGTTCTTAAGATACCGTGCATTTTGCGGCATAACAAGTGTGAATCAAGATGGATTTTGGGATCGAGTTCAATATGGGAGTAGAAAGATGAAATACAGAGATACCGCATTGGATGCTGTCATAAAAGCGGCGCGGGTGTGTATGGCCGTACAAGATCAATTGATCGACGTTGCGAACAAGGCCGATCGCTCACCGGTTACCGTTGCCGATTTTGCTGCGCAGGCGATTGTGAGCGAGCTTTTACACGAAGCGTTTCCGGATATTCCGCTGATTGGTGAAGAGGACGCGCAGACCCTGCGAGAAACCGAAGACATCTGTACGAAGGTGGTTTCTGTTGTGCAGCAGGTGTTACCCCATCTGAAAAGAGACGAAATTTTGGCGGCCATCGATCGCGGAACCTACCAAGGAGGCGCAAAAGGCATACACTGGACGTTGGATCCGATAGATGGAACCAAAGGCTTCTTGCGAAGGGAGCAGTATGCGGTCGCGCTGGCTCTCATAAAGGACGGAGAAGTCATTTTTGGTGTATTGGCATGCCCCAATATGCCGCATGATTTGGCCGACCCCTCTCAAGGTACCGGTTCTCTTTTTTATGCCGCAAAGGAGAGTCAAACATTTTTCCGGCCGTTATTCGGTAACAAAGACACCGTGGTGTCGGTTAAGGAAAAGCCTTTCCGATTTTGTGAGTCCGTAGAGAAATCTCATTCTTCCCACAGTTTATCGGCACAAATCGCACGGGCAGCTGGTATCAAAGAGGCTCCGATTCGAATGGACAGTCAAGCCAAGTACGCACTGGTCGCACAAGGGCAAGCGGCCATTTACATGCGGATGCCTACACGAGCGGATTACGTTGAAAAAATATGGGATCATGCAGCGGGGTGGATCGTTATCACCCGTGCAGGGGGCGTGGTGACGGACATAGATGGAAAAGAACTGGATTTCTCTTGTGGTCGTCGTTTGGAAAACAATCGGGGGATTTTGGCAACATGCGGTCAAAACGTCCACGAGAAGCTGCTATCCATCATTTCTCAGCTCAGCACCTAGCATTTTTCTCTTTTCCGGAAAGAGGAAGGGGACGGTTGTTCTTCGTTTGGTTACAATACAATCAGCGGCAAAACCAGGAGGCGTTTTGATTAAACGGTTGGATCACATAGCAATTGCAGTTTCGGATATAGACAACGCGATCAAACGATTTTTAGAGGATTTTGGTTTGGAGTATAAAGGCCGAGAAGAAGTAATCCCAGCCAAGACCGAAACCGCGTTTTTTCCGATTGAAGGAACCCAAATCGAACTCATTCATCCTTTAAACGGAGAGGGACCGGTCAAACGCCATTTGGAAAGACGAGGAGAGGGTTTGCATCACATTTGCTTTGAAACAGACGATATAGAGGCTGATATGAAGCATCTTAAGGCCAAGGGATATCGATTTTTATCCGAAGAGCCGCAATCGGGCGCCCACAATACGTTGGTCGCTTTTATCCATCCCAAAAGTGCGGGTGGCGTTTTGATCGAATTGGCGGAGTATCGAAAATGATGGCGTACGGCGAACAAACTACACTGGCAGAGCGGAAAAGACGGGCTGCCCATCGACTGATCATCGGCTTCGACGGCTTCGACGTACCGGAAGAAATACGTCGTTTTGCAAGGCAGGCTCCACCGGCTGGATACATTCTGTTCCGTCGAAACGTAGAAGAGCCTGCGCAAGTATTAGAGCTCAACCGAGCATTGGTGGACGTCAATGGGGAAGAGAATCCTCCCATTTTATCGGTGGATCAGGAAGGAGGACGGGTACGTCGCATACGCGAGACCGATTGGCCCCCCATGCGATGGGTGGGAAACATTGACCAATTGGAGACGACGAAGAAAACGGCGACTTTGCTGGCCGAAGAATTGTTGGCGATGGGATTCAATACCAACTGGGCTCCGGTTGCCGACGTCGACTCGAACCCCGCCAACCCGATTATCGGAGATCGATCCTTTGGACGGTCTCCAGCGCTTTGCTCGCGTCATGTAAATGCTTTTATGGCCGCCCAGCACGCTCGAGGGATTATCTCTTGCATCAAACATTTTCCGGGGCATGGAGACACCGATCTCGATTCTCATCTCGAACTCCCCATCGTCGAAAAAGAGCCGCCCGATTTGGAGCAATGTGAGTTGTATCCGTTTCAAAAAGCGATCGAAGCCGGCATTCAGCTTATTATGACGGCGCACGTCCTCTTCCCGGCATACGATGAAGAATACCCGGCCACGATGTCACACACCATTTTGAATGGTATTTTACGGCAGCGATTTGGATACGACGGACTCATTGTTTCAGATGATATGGAAATGAAAGCCGTGCGCGGTCGGTGGCCGCTGGAGCAGCAGTTGGATCTGTCGTGCCGGGCTGGTGTCGATTTGTTTTTGATCTGCTCTGATTATGCTTTACAACAAGAAGCCTTCGAATGTTTGGTTCACTTACAAGAGTCGGATTCGGCACACGACACGTTGTCGATCGCTTCGCAAAAAAGATTGTTCCATCTGCGTGAGCGATTCTTCCTCGTGCCCCCAAAACCCTCTCTTCTCGACTGTGTGGGCTCCGCTCTTCACCGCGAACATAGCGCTATGGTTCGCTCACGCGGGGAGGCATAAAATGTCATTGTCACGCGTTATATGGAAAAAGGAGTGGATGTGATAGCAGCGATGCTTTTTTTTGTTGGTTTGAAGGGTGCAAATGCCTGTGATGCTTCCTTTTCGGCTACGCCGGAGAGCTTTCAAGTCGCTTGGGTCTCACCGCTCAACCAAACAGTTTGGTTGCCAAATGATCGAATCGAGGTGGTGCCTTTGTTCGAGCTACGGCAGTGGGTTCACGATTCGAAAGCAGACGCCAAGGGACTTTTACACCACTTGGGAATGTTATCGCGAAAGTCTAAGAAAAAGATTAAGGCATCGGACTACAAAATAACCATCTTTGATATACGGCGTGAAAACCTCTGCCGTCCGATTGAAAACGAAGAACCGGGTCGATTGTTTTCCGATATACCAGTGTGTTTGGAAAAAGAAAACAAATCGAAAAGTTGGGGGCATCGACACGGTTACACCGGATGCGGGTACGCCATCGATACCAAAACATCGACCCGAAGCGTAGATGTGTACCGAATCCGCTGGGCGGACGCATCTTCTCAGGGGTTTTGCGTATTTCCGATGCAACGCTTTTTGGACGGTGCCTAATTACGAGCCGATTTCAATTCGGAGTACGGTGAGGTCGTCTTTGAGAGATAAGCTCTTCAGGGGAGCCGATATATCGTGTGCCGACATCAGCTGTTGGATGTGGCTGGGTTGGAGATGGACGTTTAATTCGTCGGAGGCGAGAAGATAGCGCTCTCCTGGCTGAACGGGAAACGTTCCATAGTCGAGATTTAACTCCAAGTAGATGTGCTGGGCATTTTGCGGAATTTTGGAACCAAAGATCCAAGCTTGTGCCAGTTTTCGACTATCGTTTGCTTCAAACCAGTTGCGGCGTGCAAATTCTTGAAGGGTATGTTCAACGTTAATGCGTTGTAGCTGGTTTCCTTGGGTTCGATAGATTAAGCCATTTCCCAAACTGAGCCATATTGCGGTATGGTTTTGAATCCACAAGATGAGAAGAGAGCATCCCATAATGGGAAGACCTTTTTCATTTAATCGATTCCGCAGTTCATAATGGGCAGTGTGTATCCGTTCTTTTAGCGAATCGGCCGCAAAGGGTTTGAGTCCCCGTTGGTATAGAGCCATCATAAGTTGTGAAGCAACTTCAGCTGCGAGACGGTCATTTTTGAGACCGCTCATACCATCAGCGATGACGAAGAGTTCGCCATTTTTGTTGGCTGGACGATGCTCTTCTCCGATGGAACTGTTGAAGATGACCGAGCCGTTTCGAGCGATGAGATATCGATCGGCACTGATACTTCTTTCTGTAAACCAGAAGTGTTGAACGTTGGTTTTCATAATGTTTATTTTGAGGTGAGTTTAACGTACGTTGGAACGCTTTGTAGAAGAGCTTGGGCTTCGTACCAAATGGGCGTTTTATGGAACTGAAGTTCGTATATATCATTCCCGATGAGTAATTCATCCATCGCGAGGAGAGGATGCTTAAGTCCCGCTTTGTTGAGAGGGAATATCTTCTTCTTGCGTCTTACAAAGCTGGGGCAGCGATTGGAGAGACTCATCAAAGAGGGATCCGATTTTAAATTGAGTAGGGCATGCTCCAAGGCAACCATGACGGCATCCGTTGAAAAAGACGTTTTGGGAATGGAGCCATTTTTTTGAGGGAGCTGCGCGGTATTGGCAAATGCGGGAAGCCAGTCTATATTGTCTGCTGTCGCCTCGTTGGCCAAAGGGATGTCACAATTCGCAGAGCGTCCAAAGGTATACTTGAACCCGTAATCGAGGATTTTGGGTTTGTTGGAGAAGTGAACGGCTCCGATATATGGCCAGTTTCGATTGTTGATTAACCCATGCTTGTGAAAGGTCAGCCGGAGACCGCTACAGTTGATCTCCATGCCCGCTTCTAAAAGCAGTTCTTTTTGGGAGGAGAGAATTTTTCCGTTCACAAAGCACGGAGGACGAAACGATTCAAAAAAGATGTCCGTTCCCTCAACCCGAAAGACACCGATGGCTTTTTCTTTACGACTACTGAAATGATAGCCTCGGTGTAGATATGTGCGATATCCTTTCATCCATTGACTGAAATGAACTTTTTGAAAAAGATGACCGCATGGCTGTAAATGGAAGTCATTGACGTTGAGTTGAATGGTTTGGGTTGCGGCATCGACCTGCAAGGACTTGTGAATGGTCAACCGGTTGAACTCGAGTGTTTTGAGCAGAAGTGTTACAAGCGGCTTTTGTCCATAAAAGAGCGCATATTGATTTTCTTTGTTGGCTTCTCGTAGGCTCAGACCCGGAACGTTTGGGTTGACGGAGTAGTTGACTTCTCCTCGAGCGTTCTGCTGAATGATAAGAGCGGCGGGGAACGGTACTGCGGGGGTTTTAAAAGAGTCCAGCGGATGGTTGCCCAGAGTCCACGCAATCTGATCGTTATGAAGAGCACCAAGAGATTGAAAGTCGTCCGACTGAGAGGATATATGGGCGTCGATTGTCACCAGCGGCTTTGAGTCCTTGCCTTTTCGGTGTCGATTGTCGAGGAATCCAAGGGCAAATTCTTGGGCTTCGAGTCCGAGTTTTAGATTGTATTTCTCGTCGGGCCAAAAGCTGATACCGACGTTTTTACCGCTAAAATAGGGACGGATCTTTTGGGAGGTAATCCATTCGAGGTATGGAGTGCCAATCGTTTGGAGACACTGTTTGTACCAAGGATTGAGATCGGGTAGGGCGGCCGCTGTCTCCTTGCTAATGAAGATCATGATTTCTGTACTGGGCATGGTGCCGTCCTTGAAATCACTCAAGAAGTACTTGAGCCCAATGCCTTGTCCACCATCCCAAAGGAGGGTGGGGTCTTTCAGTATAGAACCATTGGCTTTATAAATGCGAATCTTGTTCCCAAAATAGCTGAGTGGTTTCTGACCATCGAAGGGTCTTCGAAAGGACTGTTGGAAGAATCGCTGAAAAAAACGGGACATGGTGCGTATGTAACAGTGAGAGTGGTGAGGCTTGGGAGGACGTGCACGGATGCACCGATAAATTAAATATATCCTCTTTATGAGTCTCGTTCAAAATTGCTTCCAAAATCTCATGTATTCCTTTTGGACAAAAGGGAACATTTGGCCTTTAACGTGGACAATGTAGAACGTTTATTCTCGCAAATTGATTGGGTTGTGGATCGAAAGGGAAAGAGCGAAGGAGCTACTGAATGAGTGTTGCGTTGCATAAGAGAAGGGAAAGGAGATCGTCGACTTTGTAGCGGGTGCCTTTTCGACTGGGCTCTTCTTTCTCTCCGAACAAGGAGAGGCATCGTCCGCTTTGATAGCGTTGCCAAAGTTCGTCGATCAATTCCGGGATTGTGCGTGTGCCATCCAAGAGAGGGAGGAGTTCATGCATCCACGGTTCTTGGATGTATAGGGTTGTATGGTGCAATGTGCAGATGCTGTGTTGGTAGAGAATTTGCTGTCGAGCGACGGGGGAGAGTAGCGGTCGTTGGGAGATCTCACAGGCAATGGGAGGGGAAAAAAGGTGTATTTCGACAATTTCTTTTAGAAATAGCGTTTGTAATAGAGCAGCCACATTTGCTTTTTCCGATACAGAAAGATTTTGTTGCTGTTTTTCCTCTGTTTTTTGGATCAGGTCGTCAAAATGAAGATATCCGGGCCAACGTTCACAAAGAGTGCGAATGGGAATGGAATATAAGGGGATGTTTTTCGCGCTTGTGTCCTCTACGGGGATGAACGTGTTCTCCAACAGTTCTTCGATCTCTTCTTCGGTTGGTTTCTTCCAGACTTTGTTCGGGTCTTTGTTTGGGTGCAGACTGTAGTACACTTGCGTAAAGGGAGACAGATCGACTTCGCGGGAAATCTCTTTGTTGTCGTGGGTGATTAGCGAACAACGAAAGCGGCGGAAACGCAGAAAGTCCATGTATTGCTCGAGCGCGAAAATGTTGGGTGAAAGTTCGTTGAGCACCTTTTGTGTATAGTCGGGATACTGGAGATTATTCATCGTATTAAAATGGGTGTCTCCGAGGTATTGGAGAGAGTGTCCTTTGATCTTTTCGATGAACTCGTGAAAGTAAAATGCTTGGTTGTGCTCCTCGAGGTACTCGTGAAAGATATACTCACCCGTAGAGGCAGATAGTTTCGAGGTATTGGAACGAACAAAGGAGCCATATGAGCTATATGGGTCCGGAACATGCTGGCTCACAAATTGTAGCATGGCAATGGCTTGCTCGATTTTCTTGCTTTCATCATCGATATTGCGAACGTGATACTGCATCATCTTTCGCAACGCGTCATACATATGCCAGCCTGGCAGTGCATTGTAGCTGATATATCCAATGCCATTTGGTTGCAGATGAGCGCGACAGATCGATAAGATTTTATCTTGAACAACCGGAGCAACCCAAGAGAAGACACCGTGGCAAATGATGTAGTCAAAGAGACCGAGTTCGGATGGAGAGTCGAGTAAATCGCAATGATGGAGCGTAACATTCGACAATGCAATATTTTGGATGGTTTCTCTTCCGCGCTCAATTTGTACGCTGGATGCGTCAAAACCTAAAAATTGCGCCTTTGGGAGGCTGTAAGCCATATTGATGATGTTGCTACCATCTCCGCAACCCAACTCGAGAACACGGGCGGTTTCGATGGGGGGGAACGGCACTTGAAAGAGGAAGGCGATGCTTGCGATTTTTTCGATGTGGGTTTGCTGGTGTGCTCTACCGGCATACGGTATTTTGTCGTAAGAATTCTCCATTTGGCCTCCCGCAAAAGTCGAACCGCGATCGTTCAATCGAAACTTCCGTTAACCGAAAACGCCCAAAAATGCTGCTAATCGTGTATTAAGGTTGTCCCCCCGCCTCTTCCGGCACGTCAATCTCCGTGCGTGTTATCCCGTCTTCTTGCTGGGTCTCTTCCTCTGCTTTTTTCGCCTCTTCTGCTTTTTTCAGGCCTTCTTGAATCATGTTGCAAATTTTGAGAACTTGCTCTTTGGTTTCGATGTATTCGGGGTTGTCCACCACGGTGGCTTCTGTTGATATGGCCGCTGGGATTTGGTTTTCACAAAGTTCGGTTAATGCTTTCATCTTCATTCTGGAGCGATCGCAAAGACGGATTCCTCTTTTTTGCATGATTTCTCTTTCTGCGTCATCCTCTGCTTTTGTAAGATCGATGCTATGACATTCGTGGTACAGAACCGCGGTGGTTTCCGCCGTCCACTTCCACGCCTTCATCTGATCGACCTTGGCGGCCTTTTCTTGAGACGGCGAGATGTAATTTTGCCAAGCGTAGCCACCGCCTACGAGGATTAGAATCGCGATAATGATAGATGTCACTTTCATTGTTTTCTCTTTTTTTGACTCACTGAACGTAGCCGATTTCCCGCATGAGTTCTTCGGTTTCGAAGCGCGTAAAGCCTGTGTCGGTATCCTTTGAAAGGGGTTCGTCGTCTTTTTGACTGAACGCGAGTCCAACGAGCAAGAGTACGACCAGTCCTAAAATAACCATGAATATCTGTTTCATACTGTTCATTCCTTCGTCGTACACATTTTGTGTCTAAATGGCCACGATTCGGCGCTTTGGAATTGTTGATTTGGATTCTTTCGAGCTTTCTGCATCGTGTGTTAAGAGCATATCATACTGGAAGAAAATATATTAGAGGGATGAGAATGTCCACTAAGAAAGAGATGACGTATTTGGATCCTTCGTGGGTCGCTCAGTTGCTCAACGGACTGGAAAAGCGCGTGGAGTCTTTAAAAGAGAGGGCGATGAAGCACGCTGTGATTGTCGAACAGCTGGAGACGCTCAGCCCGGATGAGCTCGTTGCCTTGCTGGCCGAATTGTGTCTGCGTGCGGCGGATGGAAAGATGCGGAGTCGATCGCTACAGCAAGAGTTGGCGCTGGAGCCCTCCGCTCTGTCGGTTTTGTCATATGAGGACATTAAAAAAGCCTATCGAATTGCCGCCGAACAAGAGCAAGAGATGGTTATGGGAATGTTTATGGGAGAGCCGCTGCGCGGTTCACCAACGGTGGAGGAATCATTCCTGGGAAACGATTATCTGGATACATCTTTGGGGGAGCGTCGTTTTGCGGCGCGATCGGGGAACCGATTTGTTTTGGATCGCTTGCTTCACGATCGCAATCATCGCGTAATTGCCCTGCTGTTGGAAAATCCCAAAATTGTCGAGAGGGATGTCGTTAAAATTGCTGCGACCCGCCCGACACGACCCGAAATTTTAGAGCTAATCTCCAAGCATCGCAAATGGGCGAGTCGATACAAAATACGGAAAGCGCTGTCTTGCAATCCATATACACCGCATCAGGTGTCCAGGCGTCTGCTCGGAACCCTCATGGTTCAAGATGTCAAGATGCTGTACAACATGGGGGCATTGCCGGTTTCGTTGCGAAAAGAGGCGCTGCGACTCTTGTCTGAGCGCGACAGTTTGCAAGCGCAGGCGGCCGGTGTTGTTGTCGAAGTGGAGCCGACCTTGGAGATAGAGTGGGACGGAAGAGAGTTACGAGAATTGGCTGAGGAGCTTCTCTCAGGCCTCGATATAGAAGAAGAGGAAGCAGAGAGGGTGGATCCGCTGGCTCACGTCGATGTGGAAGCGGATGAGTTGGCGCTCTTGGTCGCAGAGGCCGAACGCGCTTTGGAAACCAGCGTATTGGTCGAAGTGGGTACCGAGCCGGAAGACCCGGACGAGCGCTGAAGATTTACTCTTCTACGCCAATACAAATGGGATTGTCCAAACAGGTCGCGGTTTCGGTGTCGCAGTATTGACTTCGACAAGATATCGGCAGGATACAGCTGTCGCCAATGTCTCGAAGGGCCTCACAGGTTTGGCTGCCGTCGATGTCACACCAACCATCGGCACAGGAACCGATAGACAAGAGGTTTTCGTCGTCGTAGCAAGGGTCTCCGATATACCGCGCTCTTTGATCGAGGGAGATGCATGTACCGCTGGTACGCTCGCAGGCAAGTCCGAGCTTACAAGGTGAAATGGGAGGGGCTGGACTACAGGTTTCTCCCTCAGAGGCGATTTCAATACAGTTGCCACTTTGCTCGGGCAGTGGAAAAGGACTGCATCCGTCGAGATCTTCGTCTTCGACACAGCAAAAGGCGTGTTCCGGATTACACGAGCCAAATATCGTTTCTGTGATGCCGTCATCGATGGGCATACAAGTATCTCCCTCCAAGCTGCTTCGGCGGAACATTCGTCGTTGAAGCGTACCGTCCGATGGTGGAAGAAGACCAAAGCACGTGGGGTCGCGGAGTGCGTCTCGTTTGGCTGAGCCGCATTCTGCCTCTTCCAGTTCACGGATACACTCCGCCGCTTCGGTGGGGTCGTAGTGGACGAGACCGCGTTCTACTTTGTCCAGCCAGTCTCCCAGCCATGTCCGAAGAAGAATCCCTTCCACGACGGGTGGGCACGTTTCCTCATCGAGAAATTGGCTTGGGGGAAGACTCGCTTGAAGGCTTTGCAAGCGGGGGTCGTCTTGATAATCTCGGAAGTAGTCGGTTTGTCCCTGCTCGTCGCAGCATTGGAGGAGCGAGTCGCAGATAGCCCGGGTGCTTCGGTTCAAGATGTGGGTTCTATCGATTGTGGTTTTGGGTAATTCCATTCCACAAGCAAACAGAAAAAAGAGCATGAGACGATCGAGTGTGAGGTGAATTGCCTCTGATCATAGCACGTTTTTATCGCCTTGCGAACGCAAAGCAACTGCGTATCGCTACACGAGATTGAGAACGACTTCGACCGATGCCGTCTTACATTCGGTTGGACAGTCTTCACCGTTGGGAAAGACCTCTTGATATTGTACGCTTCTCGTGCCTTCCCAGCCCATGGTAAAGTCTCCGTTGGTCACTAAGAATTCGATGGACTCCGCGTCTTCGGTCTCGAAGAAAATGGTGTTGTCGACGCATTCGACGGACTGCGGAAAGTTGGGATCGGCCATGCAGTCAAAGGGGTATTCGACCCCGTCGAGAATGATCATGCCCGATGCATCGTTGATCGGCGTGCCTTCTTCGGTGACAAAGGAAATGGTCAAACCGCCGACACAGCCCATTTCCGTGCATTCGAGCTTCTCTTCGCACGCGGTCAGCGCGCTACCCAAAACGGTGAGAAAGATAAGATTTTTCGTGTTCATGTAGCCTCCGGGGGATTTGAATTAGCGAACGTAGAAGAGCCAAACCCCATAACCGGACTCGTGGTAGTTGCAGTTCCCGTTGTTGGTGCAGTCCGACCAGCCGTAGACGAGATTGGGAATGCCCGACCAAAAGGAATGGCTTAGATCGTTGAGTATACTCGTTTGACCATATGGCAACGCATTGTATCCGCTGCCGCTTTCGGTACACCCAACACAAGAAGCGGTGGAGACACTGATCCAAGGGTTAAAGGTATGGGTATAAGGAGCAGTCCCCTGCGAACTACCGCCCCAACTGACCAGCGGTACAACATAGGGAGAATTGATCGGGGAATTGTTCATGTACGAAGTGCCATCGTTTAGCTGAATATAGAGTTGGTCACCGGAAAGACGGGTGAAGGTGCGAGAAGCAGAGGAGTTGGTGAACCACTGCAAAAATAGGTTTCCGCTGTAGACCCCGCTGTATATCCCGTTGTAACTGGTGGCCTTGAGACTGGAACCGTAGTTGTTCGCCCAATTCCACATTTTGGCCGTGATCCACGTTTCGCTCATGCCGGACCCCATATGGCGGCAAAACTGACCGTAGTTGAGGGTTTCGCTGGCGTCCCAAGTCGTGGTGTAACGCGCGGGTGCGTCGGTTTCGTAGACATAATTGTTGTCGTCATTGAGGCGCGCTTGGAAGGCGTACATATCCTCGTCATGCAGCATGTGTCCGGGCACGTAGCCTTTGGTGAGGGATGCACACAGCGTCCAACCGCCGCCGTTTGTCGTCATGTCGCAGTAGACTTCGATGGGATCTTCGCCGTTGTTGTATCCATCGGGGTCGATGATATAGGCTCCGTCGGTGGTATAGCCCAAATCATATAGATCTTGGCAGCTCGTTCCACAGCCAACGTCGGGATTGACCGCGCTGTCAACATCGTCGCAGTCGGTGCTGTCGGTGACATACCCAGTGGGTTGTGCACAGGCATATATCGATACGTTTGGATCGCCGTAGGTGTCTCCATCGTAGTCTTCATACCACGTGGTGTAGGTGAGGACGGTATCGTCGTCGATGATTCCGTTGCAGTCGTTGTCAATGCCGTCGCAGATTTCGGTTTGCGCGAGATAGACGCTGGCGTTGGTATCATCGCAATCGTCGGCATTTTCGACGAAATTATTGGGCTGGTCGCAAGCGATCATCGTGATCGTATCGGAGCCGTAGGTATCGCCGTCGTAGTCGACGTACCAAGTGCTGGCGTCGGTCGCGTTTTCTCCGTCGGTTACGCCGTCACAGTTGTTGTCGAGCGCATCGCAGATCTCCTCGGCGTCGGGGTTGATCGTCGAGTTTATGTCGTCGCAGTCATCTCCGTTGTCCACGTGCCCAAAGGGCGCGTCACAGGCGATTGTTAAGGTACTGACATCGCCATATCCATCGCCGTCGCCGTCTTCGTACCACGCGCTTTGATCGATGGCGTCCGATTCATCGACGCTGCCGTCGCAGTCATTGTCCACGGTGTCGCATTGCTCGTCCGCATCCGGGGAGATGTCGCTGGTCGTATCGTTGCAGTCGTCTGCATTTAGAACGCCATTGCTGGGCGCATCACAGCTTTGTTCGCTGGTGTTGGCGTCTCCGAATCCGTCTCCGTCGGCATCGGTATACCACGTTTGGCTGTCCGCCGCGTCGGATTCGTCGATTACATCGTCACAATCGTTGTCTTCCCCGTCACAGTATTCGGTGGCACCCGGATGGGTGTCGTTGTCCTCGTCGTCGCAGTCGTTGTTGTCGGACAGGTAGCCGGTCGGTTGATTGCAAGAAGCAAGCGTTTCGTTGTTGTCTCCGTATCCGTCTCCGTCGTGATCGGCGTACCACACGGTGGCATTGACCGCGCCGTCTTCATCGATCTCGCCGTTGCAGTTGTCGTCAAAGCCGTTGCAGTTTTCCGGTGCTCCGGGGTAGAAGAGATAGCTGTTGTCATCGCAATCGGTGGCATCGGATACATACCCGGTCGGTTGATCGCAGGAGACCAGAGTGCTGTTGGCATCGCCGAAGCCGTCTTCATCGCCGTCTTCGTACCAAACAGCGCCATCGGCGGCGCCTTCTTCGTCAATATCTCCATCACAATCGTTGTCCACGGTGTCGCAATACTCGAGGGAACTTGGGTTTATATCGCTGTCGACATCGTTGCAATCCGCATCGTTATCGACATAGCCAAAGGCCGGCTCGCAGGCTTCCATTGTGTTGTTGGGATCACCGTAGGTGTCGCTGTCGGTATCGGCATAGTAGGTTGTCGTTACGTCTTCATCGATGCTGCCATCACAGTTGTTGTCAATTTCGTCGCAAATTTCGTTGGCGAGAGGGGATATGGTAGCATCGGTGTCGTCGCAGTCTCCGCCGATGGTACTCAAACCGAGTTCGGGGGAGCACCCTGAAACGATGTTGTTATCGTCTCCGAAGCCGTCGTCGTCGGCATCGATGAAAAAGTCCATGTCGAGATCCTCATCGATTTCTTCATCGCAGTCGTTGTCCAAACCGTCGCAGAGTTCGTCCGCACTTGGATAGGAATCTGCGTCGGTGTCATTGCAGTCCGAACCGTTGTTTACGAAACCGTCTGGAGCTTCACAGGCTTCAATGGTGAGATCTTCGCTGCCGTATCCATCATTGTCGGAGTCTGCGTAGAAAGTGCTGGTGACATCCTCATCGACGTTTCCATCACAGTTGTTGTCCAGTCCGTCGCAGATCTCTTCCGCGCTCGGGGAGATGGAAGCATCATTGTCGTCGCAATCCTCTGCGAGCGTAAAGCCGTCATTGTCATTATCGATATCGACGGTTCCGTCGTCAGATGTCGAACTGACGTCTTTTTCCGTCGAACCACATGCGAGGAGAGTAAGTAAAATAGAGTATTTCATATCGGATCCCGGGCTGATATCTTAACTGTAATATGGAACGTGAGTTCGCGTTTGCTCTTTCTTCCTTTTACTCTGTACAGCCACTTTCAACGCCGAATATCTCTTTGGATCTACGGATCGGGATCTTCGGATTTCTTGCCGTTGATGCGATCTTGCAAAGCCCGCGCACGATCGAGAAGAATGCTCACATCCGGTTCCGGCCACGCGATTTGAAAGTCGTTGAGCAGCGCTTGTGCTTTGGGTACGTCTTCTTGTGCGTAATGGATCTCTGCCATCCAGATGCGCGCGAGCTGCTGGATCAGAATTCGGTTTTGAGTAGGGATACAGGTTTCGCGAACAATCTTGTCGAGAGATTGCATCATAGACTCGGTTTGACCCATGCCATCGTGAATCCGGGCTTCTTGGAGGGATACAGAACAGGTACCGGCGGGTGCGAATTCATCTACGGTGCTCAACTCTGCGATCAGAGAGTTGAGCATCTGTTGGTTCTTTGTGAGGAGGGCAATCTCTAAATAGAGCTCTCGTTGTAAATCAGCGTATTCTTTCGGTAAAAAGTGCTTGGGAGAGATGCGTTGGATTCCGCTTTGAATTTTCTCCAGCGTATCGAGGTCGACATCGCGGGCAGCCTTGAGCGCTTTGATGCGCTGAAGCTCGAGGGCATAGGTCTTTTGCAGATCGGAGTCGAGTGCGGGATCCGCGAGAAGTTGGGTGGTTAATTCGATCCAAGTGTCCCACTTCTCGGTGGGAAGAAGCCATGTTTGTCCTTCGAGCGCCGTGCCGGCACAAGCCAAGCGTTGGTTGGCATCATCAGCCTCGCGCACGCAAAAATCCGATAGCTTGTGTGAGGTAGCCAACCGGCCTTGGTTGTACATGCTGATGCTGTGGTGCAACATAAAATTCGTTTGATCGAAATTGGGAACGGTATCGGACAACGATGTCATGAATTCACCCATACGCGCCGTTTCGTTGTTTTGGCTGGCGTAGATTTCCGCCAGTAGAATTCGCGCATCGACGAAGGTTTCATCTTGAAGGACAATTCGTTTCAGGTTCTTCGTCGCGAGATCCGTCTTTCCCTGCCGCAATTGGATTTCTGCGATATCGAGAGAAAAAACGATCGAATCGGGATAGCGAACCGAATAATGCTCGGCGCGTTCGAGGGCTTGTTCGTAATCACGCAGATCTTTGAGCGCCAACACTTCGAGGCTGGCAAGCGGAATGCTCGGTCGTTTGGGAAGCAGGCGTCGGACTTCGTACAAAAAAGCGCGTTTTCCGAGACGGGCTCGCATGGAAACCAAATAATTCAAATCGACGATGGGATCTTGGTATTTTTCCAGCGCTTCTCCCCATTCAGAGGAGATGGAAACGTCCTCCGATGCCCGGTGGCTCTTGTGAGAGAGTCGTACGACGGTCGCAAGATCTGCATTGGTTACTTGTACTCGTTGCGAAGCCTGTTGTGCCGCGTGCGAGGAAAGATGTGCATTGCCGCGCAGAACGTGGATGGTCGATAGGAGAGAGTATATCGCAGCTTCATCGGGGTGAGAGGTTTTGAGAGGTGTCAAGAGTTGTTCCGCGCGTGCGTATTCTCCCTTGAGAAGAGCATCATAACCTTCATCAAAGGTATTTTTGGTTTCCGAAGATGTCGTAGCCGAAAGCTGAAAGATTGGATTTCCAGCCGCGGTGCTCGATGGATTCACACCCTCCAAGCTTGAATTTTGGCGATTTGTACTGATGAGGAATATCACACTGGCCATGATAAACAACATCACCATCAAGCCTATCCATATATAGGCGTTTCCTTTGGTGTTTTGTGGTACGGGTTTGTTTTCGTTTGGAACTTCTTCGGGGAGGAGATCGTTGGGTTCGTATCCTTGTAGGGGGGGATCCTCCGAATCAACGGTCATGACGGGGGCATGGCTCTCCATGGTTGGGAGCGCCCATCGATCGGCTTCAGCGGCGGTAAGTGGTCGATTGCGTCCCAAAGGTGGATCGGTTTGATCGAGGAGTTTGGGGGTATCCCCCAAGGGTTTAAAATCCAAATGACCATTTTGAATGATTCTCTGCTCTTCGCTGTTCAATTCGATGGTCAATTGTTCCTCAACCACGTTGTTACCCATCGCGGCGGCTTGGGTGCGGAGTTCCGACGGCCAAAACGTAAGGGTTTGATGCCCAACGATGGGGGCTTGCTGGCCGGTTTCGTCGGTGCACCAAATTGCATACAGCTCTTGCGCCGTTGATGGTCTCTTGTCGGCATCGATTTCCAGTGCCGCGTTGATCGCATCGATCATGCGCTGGGGTAGGTTGGGGTTTTTATCCTGCGGAGGGGTGAATTCCCCTTTGCAAATCTTTTCCCATATCTCCATCAGGTTGTCTCCGCTAAAGCAGAGGTCTCCGAGGAGCAATTCATACAGGATGGTACCCAGCGCGAATACGTCGGCGCGTGTATCGACCGAGCGAAAATCCTTGATTTGTTCGGGCGCCATGTAGGCCGGAGTGCCCATCGTTACACCCGTCTGCGTCATTTGATGGTCGTTTCCGGGTCCTTCCATCACCTTGGCCAAACCGAAGTCTGAGATTTTGGGAATCAGTTCATCTTCGGTGACCGCGACCAATATATTGCCGGGTTTCAAATCGCGGTGAATCATTCCTTGGGAATGGGCGGCGGCCATTCCTTTTAAGATTCCGCGCGCAAAGGCATCGCATTGTTCGATGCTCAGTTTTTGGTGGGTCATAAAGTCGCTGAGCGTAGGGCCGTTGATAAATTCCATCACCAGCGCGGGGCAGCCTTCGATATCGATGAGATCGGTGACCGACAAAATATTTGGATGTCGAAGTTGCGAGAGCACTTTGCCTTCGAGAACGAGGCGTTTGCGAATTCTCTCATCTCGAACTTTGAGTTTTTTGATCGCGTGCAAACTGTCGAGATCGCGGTGTCGGGCGCGATAAACGACGGCCATTCCGCCTTCCCCGAGCATGCCTTCGAGTATGTATTTCATAGTTCGACTTCGTTATATGGATGGAACCGACCCGTGTTGGTGGATCGCGGTGCGTGTTGTCATAGTAACGCGATCGGGGATGCGGGCGCTCAAAAAACAGCCATGTTTTGGTCGGGCTGGTATTGTTTACCCGTTCATTGGTGTGTGTTGTTTCCCTTCTCGTTGAAATGATTTATACTACGACCCATGATGTTCTCTTTCTTCTCCCTCCTCTTTAGCGCCTGCTCGACCCCTCCGTGCGAGTGTCCCGCAACAGATAGCGGCATATCTGCGAGCGATACAACCGCGATGCCCGACACAGCGGTCGACGTCGATAGTGCTTTGCCGTCGGACAGCGGTGAATCCGACGAAGAGCAAAGTCGCATTGCGTCGGTATACCTTCTCGGTGGTCAGTCCAATATGGCCGGATTTTCGCAGCGAAGCGGACTGCCACCGTCCTTGCGTTCGGTTCAAGATGATGTGCAGTTGTACTGGTCTGGATTGCCCGGATGGAGAGGTCTTTCTCCGAGTAGTCCGCACAGTTCCGGGTATGGGCATTTTACCGGACCAGAAGCGAGTTTTGGTCGATTGGTGGCCAATTATTACCCTGAAAAAAATATCCATCTCATCAAGCATGCGGTAAGTGGTACAGATTTGTATGCATTTTGGAACCCCGGTGCGAGTCCGGATGATACATCCAATATGGGAGAGGGGTACCGCGTCTTTCAACAAACGGTTTTTGACGGTCTTGCCGCGCTGGAGGCCCAAGGATTCGAAGTGCGAGTAGAGGGCATGATTTGGATGCAAGGAGAATCGGACGCAAGTTATTCTCCCTACGCCGCGGCTTACCAAGAGAACCTACAGAACCTCATCGCGCGGGTGCGCGAAGATGTCGCAACGCCCGATATGGAATTCATCATCGGAAAGATTGCATGCACTACGGAGATGTGTCCGGACAGGAATATCGTCCGCCTTGCACAAGATGCGGTTGCACAAGAAGATCCGCTCGTGCAAACGATTGAAACCGAAGACCTCGAGCGTAATTTTGACGATCCGTGGCACTACACCGGCCAAAGCATGCGAGTGATTGGAATGCGCTTTGCAGAGGCACTCCTCGGTTTACCGCAAAGTCCGCTTCCCACACCAGCCGTTCAACTGACGGGTGAGTGGAGAAACGATTATTATGGGAACTACACCGTCGGATGGTCTTTTCAGCTACACGAGCCGGTCATCGTCACCGACATCGGTCAAATCGATATCGAATTGGACGGTCTCAATCACGATACACACCTCGCTTTTTGGAGAGAAGATACCTACGAGCTGATCTTCGAAGGAAACATTCCCAAGGCCGCGAGCGATTCCACATCCTTGCTCGGATACTTTCGGTCGACGGCCATCGACCCCTTTTTGCTGACGCCGGGTAATTATATTGTTGGATTACAGTCCTTTGTCGATAATCCGGACTGGTATGTATACGAAGCGGTATACACCGCCAGTGCGGAAGTTAGCCATACGGGGTACCGTCATTCTGAGGGAAGCGTGCTGGCGTTCCCGTGGTACGCGGGGGCAACGGGTGAAACCGGAGCCTGGTTTGGTCCGAACTTTTGGTATATCTCCCCGTAATCTTGTTACTTGGCGGCCGCCTTCAAATCTTCTGCGACTCCCTCCAGTTCCCTTTGACCCTGTTTGTCGAGTAAACTGACCACAACGGCCGCGAGAAAGGCGGTGGCAAATGCGGGGGGAAGCTCACCCATTTTGTCGAAGATGAAGCCGACACTGCCCAGTTTGGGCGCGAGGAATTTATAGAAGGGGACGCCGAGAAATCCGGTGAGCATAGCGGTA
>JAYYRF010000718.1:0-2527 GCA_036127535.1 Myxococcota bacterium
CGGTGGGGGTCCGTCGCCACCACCGCCACAGGGGGGTGGCGTGGCGTCGCGCCCGGGGGGCGGCACGGCCGGCGGGGGCGGCTCAGGAGGGGGGGTACTCGGAGGAGCATCCGAAAGCATGGCCGTTTGTGGTAAGAATGGCAATCGGAGAGGGGATACGTCAGCATTTTCTTCCAACTGCAGGGTAAAGGAAAATCGCGACTCTTTTTCGGTGTCGATCAAAGGACTGCGGCCGCGAAGATCATCGAGAGACGGGCCGTTTCGGTTGGAGTCCCGAAAGTATACGGCATACACAGGGCCGATATTGCGCGGAAGTTGGTATTGTTGTGTATCGGAAGGGAAGCAGGAGATGTTATGTAGAACCACGCTTCCCCGTTGGGGGTCATCGCGCACAATTTCGATGAGAATGTTATGCTCTTGGTTTTCAGGAGCCACGCTGGAACGAATGGTGATTTGATCTCGCTTGTTACCCAAACCCTCTTTACTCAGAGAACTAAATGAGCAACCGGACCCGGTGTTTTGTACATTTCCGTGCGGGGGAGGATTTTGATTGTCCGCTACTTCCATCATGGGCGGTTCTTCGGTATTGCCGGTTGCAACCGGTTGTTCGGGCTGCTGCGCATTTTCGGTCGGTTGGGCAGGCTCGGCTTCCGGTACGCCACCTTGGTTCGAGACGGTAGCAGGGCCATCTACGATGGGACGTTGGCTTCCTCTGCGTGTTGTCATGGGCTCGGATTCGGTGAGACAACCCAAGAAGACGACAGATAATATCGGAGCGTGGATTCCAAGATTCATTTTTTATCCTCTCTTTTATATATCTCCTTCTAACATTGATTACGGCGAATCATAAAAATTCGATATTGAATAGATGCATGTGCCGCAGTGCGTCCTAGGAATACACCAATCGAAACCCGACGTCTTCAAAGCGATCCGATGTGCGATGCAGTGATGTAGATCTACAGTGTGTATATTGCAAGGTTGTTCGCCACGATCCACCACACACCGATATCTCTGTTCGAGCGTCAGTGGTGTGGAGAACCAAGTCTCGTACGTTACCAGCCATGCCACACACACCATATGGAGAGCAGTCCGTCGCAAAATCATTGACGGAGCACAACTGGGGTGTAGCCGAGGACTCACAAGTATTCGCCCATGCGCATTCCGACCGTCCTCCCCAAGGAAAGTCTCGTCCATCGACACCGAATGCCGCTTTGCTCCACTCCAGTGTAGACGGTAATCTCCACGGCTTTTTATCGATTTTAGCGAGCCAAAGCGCATAGTTGTGGACGCTATGGTAGTCTATGCAGACTACGGGACGGCACGAACTCCGTTCTTCTTCGGGTAAGACGAACGTTCCGTCCGTACTGCGTTCGTAGAGCGAATGTCCATTACGTTGAGGGGCGCAGCGCAAGGCGGCCTCTTCGGATTCATAGCGAAGGAGCCAGTTAATAAAAAGGAGATACTGCTGGTTGGTTACGGGGTACTTCTGAATCACGTACCCCGAGAGCCAGGTTTTTACGTGATGTCGTTGATTTGGCGTGCTGCTGTGCAGGAAGTAACCAGCGGGTATATAAATCTCATCTGCTTGGAGTGAGCCCTTCGGGGGTAAGTATACGCTTGCATCTCCGATACCACGTGGGGGTAGGCCGTCCCAGTACTGATTACGAGAGATGTGTATCGGATATAGAACTTCATCAAATCCGTCTTTCCGTATTTTGAGACGAAAGCTACCAATTGGGAGTGGGTGTTTCTGAATGGGGCTTTCACCGATGAGACCCATTTGCTCGGGAACCAAGCGTAGCCCCTGCTCGATGTAGCGTTCGAGTATCAATTCGGCACCTTCGGGTTTCGTGTGCAAAGAGAACCATCCATCACCTTGCAGATAATTGTGCAACGGTCGTTTTTCCGGATGTTCATCGGGTAGGTGGTGCATGATGGTTTGTAGTTGCTGCCATAGGCTTGATGCGATGAGTGTATCTCCATTTGTTTCGGCTTGTATATGCTGTCGTCGCAGTTCTTCTACAAGGCGTTGGGATAGTGGTTCAAAAGAGGGGGTATTTTCGAGGAGCGTCCGCATAATCCCAACTGCTTCTGTTGAAAGTATATCGGCTTGGTGCTGCTCGAGGTAATAGGAGTCGAGGACTGCTTGGGTGCGTTGTCGATGTTCATCTACGATCCAAGGATCCGTATTTGTGCGAAATTTTTGTACCCTTGCGTGTTTTTCGTTCGCAGAATGTCTTTTTTGATCCGCCTTTGTGAGCAGCGTTATCGCTTTTTGAAAGAGCGTTCGTGCACTTTCTCGCTCTTTCTCTCGAATAAGCCACTCCTCCAGTGCAAGGCGCATGTCTGTCACGTTCGCATAGCGTTGCTCGGTATCTATATAAAGAGCTTTTTGGCATATATTGAGGAGAGGCGAGATCTCAGCATCTTGGTAGATGGGGTTTGACTGGTCTACGATACCGTGTACGCAGATTTCTTCTTTTAGGCGCAAGGAACGAATAATTTGCTCTACGCTTCTGTCCTGGTA
>JAYYRF010000719.1:0-2940 GCA_036127535.1 Myxococcota bacterium
CTTGCGTGCAGTAAAAGTTTTCCGATAGATCGACACGAAGATATTTTTTGTTCTCTCGCAACGTCCAAAAACTGGTACTTAGGTTAAGTAGGTGGTTGTTTTCAATGGAATAACCCTGTTCGGAGGGGTCGTGACCAAAAACGACTGCAGAGACGTATGGGTAGTCTCCGATGTCATTGAGGTGCGCAAGGAATTGTAGTATATCCTCCTCGCTAGCGGTTCTGCGCCAAAGCAATCCGCCCAGTAAATCTCCAATTTGCATTTGGCTGATGGAGGAGTTGGTATAGCTGGCATAATTGAGTCGCTGAAGGGTTTCTCGGTCGAAGAATGTGGGAGGAGGAGCTCCGTGAGAGAAGGCCAGGCCGCAACTCGAAGTGGCGATGGCTGCAAAGCCGAGCAAGAACTCGTGGAGTGCTTCTCGTTCTTCTTGGGTCAGATTGGATTCAAAAAACGCGGATTCGTTGGGATGAAACTTGCGGACTAACGGACCGCCAATATGGGCGTGTTCGTGATTTCCGAGCAGGACACCTACCCGGTTGGGATGGGCTTCTTGAAGAGATTTCCACTCAAAAAAAAGTTCGACCGACTGATCTTCGTAGTAACGACCTTGGTAGAGGTAATGGTTTACCCATTCTTTGGGGAGAGGTTTGGGGCCGTGAAAGAGATCGCCCAGCGAGAGCAAAACGGCGTCTTCTTCCGCCTCGAAGATTTCCTTGAGTCGATAGAAGTCCTCCAAATTACCGTGAAGATCAGAGGTCACGATCAGCGTCCCAGGACCTTCAATTTTCCATACTTTGTTGATCTGCGTGAGGCTCGCCATAATGACTCCTGTAACCAACATAATTCTTTGGCGCTCAACTGTCGAATCTCTAACGGTCTTCTTTTATCTCGTACCCAATGTGTCCTTCTCGTTCATTCGATAAAAGAATCTCGTGTGTGAGAGACGATTCTCCACGTTGTATCTTCCTTGTGCAGTTCGATCTCTACATGCAGCGCATCCGCGTCTGCGGAAAGCCCGAGTAAAGACCCTTCTATGACAAGTGCTTCTAAGGATACGTTGGCTCGGTTTCCATCGATGTCGATCCCCATGGGAGAGAAAGTGATTCCGAGTGAGCCTCTCTTTCTAAATTGCTGGAAAAGAATCCCCCGGATGGCTCTCTTGCTCATGCCTTGCGGATCGGAATAGTCTTCTGAAATCTGTTTCATCACCATGGAGAGATCTGCCTCTTCCATGCCGCTTTCTATAGTATCGATTACGCGTTGGATTTGCTTTTCATCGCTTTCAGGAGTGGGCCAAAAGGAGAATACGGCGAGAAGTGCCAAAAGTATGACAGCGATCACAAGCTCTTTTTTCATGCGTATACCGAATAATATGTTGAACTCAAAACATAACACAGAGGAGGAATTATCTTTTCAAGAAGGGGAGAAATATGATTTGGGGAATGCCGGGTGCCGGTGTCTTGCTCGACGCCAAGACCTCTCGGGCAGATCCGAAAGATTGCATCCGTACCGAAAAAATCATGCACTCTGCGATACACAGTTGGAACGAATCGGCTGTCTATTTTATATGGTGATGACGCGCATTGAGCGATTGGGTTCAACGAAACGATACGTTTTTCCCGATTGTATTGTCGCCGTGACGGCCATGGTGCTGAGCCGACATCCTGAGCAGTGTTTTGGGAGTGAACCGTCGCTTTTGGAGGCGACTCTTTCCTTGTCAAATACGACAGATGGAATATAAGGGAAAGGCTTTGGAGAAACGCTCTCCTTCAATGTTCGAGGTGTAGAATGACGGGAAATATTTTAGATGTCTTACGAGACAGGGGATTTGTAAAGGAGATTTTAAACGAAGAAGGCCTGCGCGCAAAGATGTCCGGGGAGTCCCTCACTTTTTACATTGGATTTGATCCAACAGGGGACAGTCTTCATGTCGGGCATCTCGTACCCATTATGTGCATGCGATGGCTTCAAAAAGCGGGCCATAACCCCATTGTCGTTTTTGGTGGCGGTACCGCCATGGTTGGAGATCCGAGCGGCAAAGACAAAACCAGAGAGATGTTGACAGCCGAGAAAATTGATGAAAATCTCAAGGGGTTCCGTCCGATATTTGAGCAATTCTTAGATATGGACGGGGTTCGGATTTGCAACAACGCGGATTGGTTACTCTCTTTGAATTACATTGCGTTTTTACGGGACATCGGTAAGCATTTTTCGGTGAATCGGATGATCAAAGCGGAAGGTACACGTCAAAGACTAGAGCGAGAGCAGGGCTTTTCCTTCATCGAATTTAATTATCATCTCTTGCAAAGCTACGACTTCTTGTATCTTCACAAAACCTATGGATGCAGTTTACAAGTGGGGGGCGACGACCAGTGGTTTCATTTGTGCGGTGGTTCCGATCTGATTCGGCGAGAGACGGGGGCGGAGGCTTATGGGTTCACCATCCCCCTATTGACGACATCAACGGGTAAAAAGATGGGCAAAACCGAAAAGGGTGCGGTTTGGCTGAACGCGGACAAATGCTCCGTCTATGACTATTACCAGTATTGGGTCAATGTGTCCGATGCGGATGTCATTCAATTGATGAAGCTCTTCACCTTTATGGATATGTCAGACATTGCGGAATATGCGCATTTGCAAGGAGCCGACCTGCGAAAGGCGAAGGCACGCCTCGCCTTTGAAGCGACCGCACTCGCTCACGGACAAGAGGAAGCCATAAAAGTCCAGAAGGCTGCACAAGCTGCTTTCTCGGGTAAAAGCAGTGGAAATATGCCGACGCACACATCGACCTTACCCGCGCTGATCGTGAATCTGATCGCGGATACCGGTTTGTGCAAGAGTCGTTCTGACGCGCGTCGCATGGTTAAGGGAGGAGCGGTCAAAGTCGACTATGGAGCCGGCAAAGAGAAAGTCGGCGGAGTGGAACAGCAATTGGAAAAA
>JAYYRF010000720.1:0-8098 GCA_036127535.1 Myxococcota bacterium
TGGGTATCGGGCGGGATCGGTGTCGTCGCAGTCCGCTACGGTGAGCAAGTCAGAGTTGATTGGGGTTCCACCAGCGTCGTAGGCCAGGTCTCCGTCGTCGTCTGGGCGTACGCCGCAGTCGCTGCAGTCCGATCCGAAGTCGCAAACCATGTAGTCTGCATTGCCACCACCATCGTCACACACGCCGTCGCCAGCCCAAGAGCAGGTGTCGTTGCACAAACCTTGTTCGAGTGTGCCGTCGCAGTTTTCGTCGATGTTGTTGGGGCCAACTTCCAAGGCGCCTGGATTAATGGCAGAGTTGTTGTCGTCGCAATCGGTACCGCCGGCAGAGAAGTTATCGTACCCGTCACCGTCCATATCGTTCGGATTGGCTTGTTCGTCAATAACGCCGTTGCAGTTGTCGTCGATGCCGTTTCCTTGGATTTCGGTTACCGCGGGACTGACGGCTGCGTTTCCGTCGTCGCAGTCTCCGTCGCTTTCAGAGTATCCGTCACCATCGTAATCCACGCTTGGATCAGGGGGAACGCAGCTCGTATTTTCTGTTTGGGGTGTGCCGTAGTCACCGCTGCTGAACATGGTGTCGGCTTCGCACCAATTCGAGCCGGTGTCGTTGGCGGTGGCGTCGTACTGATCGATTGAGAGAGAGATACTCGAGCCATTGGGGTCTGGGAAGCCGGTGGCGCCATAATCGACGGCGTCTACCACGACACCGCCCATCTCTAGGATAATCTCATCCCCGCTGTTGGAGAGATTGAAATTGCTATATACATATTCGTGCTGAATGCCCCCATTTTGAGAGGGGTTTGAGCTGTTTCCAAAGGTAATATGGGTTTCGGGTTCGATCTCCACGCCGCTTACGGTGAAGCTTTCACTGTTGGCGTCATCGCGCACAACCAGTCCGGTGAGATCCAAAGTGTCTCCGGTGTTGTTGTAGATTTCAAACCATTCTCCGGCCGAATCATCAACGCTGGAGGGATTGTTCATAATTTCGGTGATGATGAGATCGCCAGCGGCGAGTTGCACCGAGAGTTCTTCGTCTCCGCCTTCACAATCATTGTCAATGCCGTCTCCGGGGATTTCTTCCGCATCGGGATTGATCGTGTCGTTGTTATCGTCGCAATCGCCTTCGTTTACAGAGAAGCCATCGTTATCGTTATCTTCGTCATTGGGATCGCCCGTCGGTTCATCGGTCGGTTCATCGGTCGGCTCGTCCGTCGGTTCATCGGTCGGTTCATCGGTCGGTTCGTCCGTCGGTTCGTCCGATGGCTCGTCGGCCGCTTCGCCGGACGGTTCGGATGAGGCTTCTTCGTTGGTGTCAACGGAATCTTCGACGGAGTCTCCTTCCTTTTGAAAGCCGGTACTACAAGCAGTGAGAATAGAGGGTAATAAAAGCCAGCGCAACATAGTCGTCTCCTTGAAAGATGTGAGCTGTATCGTTTTGTATCATGTTACCTCTTTTTGGTAAAAATCGGAACAGGTTTTGGTCGGCAGAGGGAATTTCAAATCAAAATTTGGTTCAAAATCTATGGAGTCCCTCTGATTTTTGGGGCTCACCTTTGGGGTGGTGTGGGCGCTTGGGCTTAGAGTCCAAAATCGGAGAGCGGTTGTTCTTCTTGGTTGCCGCCAATCGTTTTGCACCGAACGACACCCTTTGCTGCCTCCGATTCGCCGATAATCAGCATTCTTTTCGCACCAACCTTCTCTGCAAGTTTGATGACGTGTTTGAAGCGGCGCTCGGAGTATTCTACGAGTACGGTTCGGTTTTGGCCTCGAAGTTGGGCCGCGAGTCGATTGGCGATCGCGAACTGTTCTTTTTGGATCGGATAGATCACATCATCGACGAGCGTTTGATTAGTAGGAAGTTTCTTTTTTTCTTGTAGCAGCAGCGTGATAACGACATCACCAAAGCCAAATCCCACCATCGGTGTTGGTTTCCCACCCAAAGATTCCATTAGGCGATCGTAACGGCCACCACCGGCGATCGCACGCGGGACGGAACCGCTGGTGTCGTAGAGTTCCCAAACGGTACCCGTATAGTATGAGAGGCCACGTATAACGGACAGATCCACTTCAATCACCGAAGCGATCCCCATTGCCTCGGCCAACGAGATGAGTTCGACCAATGAGCGGTATCCCGGATTGTCTTCGCCGACGGTTTCCCGGAGTTCATCCATTCCTCGAATGTTTAGCAAGTTCAAGATGGCGTTGGCCTGTTCTGAATTCAAACCGCGCTGGGACAGTTGTTCGATTGTTGCGGCTTCCCCAATTTTATCGCGCTTGTCCATAACGATGCAGACTTCCGCAAAGGTTTCACCCGTAATCCCCAAAGAGTCGAGGAAGGTTTCAATGATTTGTCTGTTGGATACCTTAAAGCCGATCTCTGTTTTTTCTCCTTCGACGACAAATCCCACATTCTTAAGAAAGGTGTATTGTGCCGCCATGAGTTCGACCTCGGCGGCGACACTGGAAAGGCCGATAATATCCATGTTCCACTGGAAATGCTCACGCTTGCGTCCCTTTTGCATTCGTTCGTATCGAAAGCATTGGGGGATGCTAAACCATCGAGCCGGCAGAGGAAGACTCCCGCCTTTGGCCATGATCATGCGCGCCAAGGTTGGGGTCATTTCGGGTCGAAGGGCGATTTTTCGTCCGCCTTTGTCCTCAAAGGTATAGAGTTCCTTGGTGATGTCGTCTCCCGCCTTGCGGATATACAGTGCTTCCGATTCTACAATTGCCGAATCGTATTCTTCAAAGCCAAAGGATTTGGCGACGGTTCGCCAGTGCTGAAACAGCCAATTGCGGATGCGCATATCGGCTGGAAATACATCGCGCATGCCTTTGACTGGTTTGGTGGATATAGATTGTTTTGACATTTCTTTCTCCAAGCATGAACATTGTAGATGGGAAACAAAGAGCCGCAGGCCCGAAAATCATCGTTTTGTAATGAACCGAAGGTCACGGGAGACGAGCAAGGCTGAGAAGAGTCCTCTTCACGATCGGTGGACGATGGTGCTTTGGCAGGAGCAAACGATTAGGAATCCGGGGTTCGGCACGTCATCTTGTCTACCGCGTGCAATGGCGCGTTGTCGCCTTTCATTAGATCCCAAATCGCTTTGTAGACCAGTCTTTGTTGTTGGACGATGTTTTTTCCTTCAAATTCTTTTGAGACCACATCGATGGTGAAGTGACCACCACCACCTTCTACCTTTACTTGAGCATCGGGAATTGCGGTAATAATTGCCTCTTTGATCTCGTCTAACATCCTCTGGTTCCTCCTAATTTTTTATGCGACGTACATATCTTCTTTCTGGCAAAGAGTCCAAAAGCGACAGGATGAAGACATTTTGGATCCATGCTGTCGTAAACTTGTCGCTTTGAATTCCAATTCAAGATTATAAATCTTTAAACTATATTTTCTGATAATTTTTTTTGCTTTTTTGATTGTTCCAACCAAAGGGGGTGGGGGTAAAAATGGATCTCTATTAAACAGGGTTTGCATTGAAAATTAAGGAGAAAAAATGCTGCCTATTTTTACTTTACTGTTCGCCTGTTCTGAATCGACAGAAAAACAAGATACCATCGCTGAAGACATAAGCGATTTGGATAAAGATTCCGTTGCTGGGATGCAGTGCGAGGAAAATGTTTGTATTCTTTCCGGAACCATTACCGAAGACGTTCGGTTGGTTGAAGGGATTAACTATCTTCTTCGAGGTGGTGTCTTTATCGGCGACGATGAAAACGAAACCGTTTTAACCATTGAGCCCGGTGTAACGGTCTACGGTGAATCTTCCACAGATGGTATGCTTGTGATTCGTCGTGGTTCAAAGATCATGGCCGAGGGCACAGCAGAAAAGCCGATTGTTATGACCTCTTCCAAATCGCCCGGCTCGCGCGCCCGTGGTGATTGGGGCGGTTTGATTATTAATGGCCGTGCTCCGTTGAACTCTTGTGGGGACGATGTTGTCGATTGTGAAGCGTTCGGAGAAGGTGGAACCGGCTACTATGGTGGTTCCGATGCCGCGGATAGCAGTGGCGCACTTTCTTATGTTCGGGTTGAATTTGCCGGTACATTGGTGAGTCCAGACAACGAACTGAATGGAATCGCATTTCAAGGTGTTGGTTCTGGAACCGTTGCTCATCACCTTCAGGTTCACATGAACGCAGACGATGGCATAGAGTTTTTTGGTGGAACCGTCGATGTTTCTCATGTTTTGGTGACCGGTGTTGGCGACGACAGTTTGGATTGGACAGATGGTTGGCAAGGATCCGCACAGTATGTCGTTCTTCATCAGCACGACGACAATGGCGACAATGGAATTGAAGCGGACAACAACGGAGAGGCCAATGCCGCAAATCCTCGTTCCGCTCCTGTTCTCGCCAACTTCACCATTATTGGTTCTCCTGAATCCAACGACTCTGACGTTGGTATTCTTCTTCGCGAAGGAACCGCCGCCCGCATCTTCAATACCGCAATTGTTGGATTCAACGATTCATGCTTTGATATCGATCACGAAGAAACTTGGAAGCAAGTCGCAAATGGTGGGATTGAAGTCGCCGGTTTGTATCTCTCTTGCGAAAACAACTTCGCTGTCGATGAGGACGACGATATGTACAACGATCTTCCGGAAAGCGACGAGGATCACAATCCTGCACCGAGCGAGTGTGGGGGGTACACACACGATATCTCATGTTGGACCGAAGATCTGTACAGCGGCGTTTCCGATTTCTTTGCCGACAGCAACACAACCGGAGAAGATGGTTTTAGCGTTGTCGAACCCTATGCATTGACCGCTCCCGATTACACCATCACAAGTTCTGTGGCGACGGTCGATCCTTCTACCTTCGATGATCGTTTGGAAACAAGTGACTTTATTGGTGCGATCGGTGCAGACGATTGGACAATTGGCTGGACAACCCATGAACTCAATTAATCGTATAATTGGTCTTTTAATCGGGGGGCTGTTGTGGCAGTCCTCTGCATGGGCCTCGGATTGGACGGAGCAAGCCAAACAGCTGGCTGCTCTCCGATCGGAGGTTCAAGCGCTCTCTGCCGAGCTTGAACTGCAGCGCTCCTCGTTGCGCAATCGACTGCGCTCCTTGGAGACGCAAAAAGCGGATTTGGAACTTCAATTGCGGCGGGAGTCTCTTCAAGCTCAAGCGATCCTCGATCGCAAGAGCGAACGAGAAGCGGCGCTTGCAACCGCAAAAGACGAGGCATTGGAGCCGCTTTTGGTCTCTCTCGCAGAAGAGTTGAAAGCCTCGGTCGCGTCCTCCATCTCGTTTCGCAAAAGCGAACGTTTGGATGCGATTGATGGAACGATGAGCGATCTCCGTGCCCAGAAAATAACGTCGACCCAAGCCTTGACTCGACTGTGGTCGGCACTGGAAGATGAGCGACGAATGGGGTCTGAGATTCAACTGGAACGCATGGTGATACCGATTAACGGTACAGAGCAAATGCTCAATGTCGTACGTTTGGGTCGGGTGACAGCCTTCTACCAGCAGCAAGAAGGAGGGTACGGGGTTCTCTTGGAACGCGACGGTCGTTGGCAGTGGGAGGTCTTACACGGGCACGACGAAGCGCTCGACACACTGTTTCTGTCCATCTCCCGGGGAATCCGAGGTGGTCGATTTCTTTTGCCTCAATTTTGGATGGAATAATGTTGTATTTGGTTTCTTTTTTATGGGCCCAGGAAACGGACACCGAGGTTCTTAAGCAAATAGACGAAGCATATCAGCTTGAATTTGCCTATTTGGCGGCCGAACGAGAAAGTCTCAAGGAGCAGTTGGCGCGTTTGGATTCGCGTCCGATGGTGGAACTGGAAAATTCCATTCTTCAATTGGAGTCGCAGTTGGCGGCACAGCGCCTTGCTCGTAAGGAGGCGGAAGAAAGTCTTCTGCGTTTGGAAGATCGGCATGCGAAACAGGAGGAACAATCCTTGGCTTTGGACTCTGTGCTGTTGCAAGGGGCCGAATTGTACGGTTTGGATGGTACGGACCGGTATGCGAAGTTGCAGCAACTTTTCACGCTCAGCATCGCGGACATTGAACAATCTGGACAGATTCAAACGGAGACCAAAAAAATTATAGATGTTTCTGGTGTGGAACGAGAGGCTTCGGTGGTTCAAATTGGTCAAATTGCCGCCTTTTCCGGTCAAAATGCTTTGCGGCCGGCAGGCGATGGTTATTTCCAAGAGGTTCCAGACTGGGGCGTTCAAGATAAGGCGAAGGGGGAACTCTTTTTGGTGGAGGGCTTTTCCAAGCGCGTGGAGGAGACCCCTGAAAAAACGTGGAAGGAAACCTTGGAGGCCGGTGGTTTGGTTGCATACATTATTGCGGGATTGGGATTCTTGGGGCTGGCTTTGGCTGCAGCACGGGTTTTGCATCTCCATCGAGCTCGACGCGATCCTTTGGAAGAGAACTTTCGTCAATTAACCACAAGCGAAGTTGAGGAACCGTTGGTCGGAATTCGCAGTCAAGGACTGTGGGAACTGAATCAATGCGAAGACGTGGAGAGCCTGAATGATTCAGCGGATGCAATATTGCTTCAGCAAAAGCAAGCTCTTTCCATATTTGGTGGTGCCATTTTGGTCATTGCCGCTGTGGCGCCTCTTCTGGGTCTGCTTGGAACGGTTTCCGGAATGATTTCCACCTTTGGGATTATCACCGAGCACGGCACCGGCGACCCCAAACTTCTTTCTGGTGGTATTTCCGAAGCATTGATCACGACCCAGTTGGGTCTAATGGTTGCGATTCCGATGGTGCTGTTGGGCAATGTCTTGAATGGTTGGGCTCAGTCTATTTTTTCCAACTCGGAGCAAATATTTCTTCGTTTTCTGGCGTGGAAATTAAAGGAGGGAGTCCGTGCTTGATGCGGTTGAGGGCTTGATCAGCGATGGTGGTCTTGTCGTTGGTTTTTTGATTGTAGATACGGCTTTGCTGTGGTGGCTGTTGGGCGCCCGCTATGTTTTGGTCTATTTTTCTCCCCGTGCGCCAAGAGAAGTGTTTGGTCTTCTGGACATGATGAATCATGATGTTTTGATTCAGGCGGCGCGAGAAATGGAGGGTAAAAAAGAAAAAGCGCGGGAAGCAGTGCTAACAGAATTTATACAAAAAACCGTACGTCATCGAGGGGTTATCCTCTCTTTAATCGCCATCGCGCCTCTTTTGGGCCTGCTTGGAACGGTATCCGGGATGATAGAAACCTTCCGTGGCTTGGGCGAGCAAAGTCTCTTTACCCAAACGGGTGGTGTTGCCGGGGGAATCGGAGAGGCTCTTTTGACGACCCAGGTCGGTCTGATCGTTGCCGCGCCGGCGACGGTGGTTTTACGTCTCATCGATGCAAAGGCCGCCCAGCTTCGAACGCATCTGCATCAATTGTATGCTTGGAGGGAACATGAGGCGTAGTCGTTCGCAAGAGGAGGAAAACAAGGACATAGATATCTCTCCACTAATCGATGTGGTTTTCATCCTCCTTATATTCTTCATGGTGTCTACGACCTTCGTCAAAGACGCCCAGTTGGAATTGGAAAGACCTTCGGCACAGTCTGCGACGACAGCGCCGTCCCAAGCGGTTCGGGTTAGCATTGACCGAAGCGGAGATATCTACATGGGAGATATGCCGGTTCGACTATGGAGTCTACAAGGTCGGGTTCGAGAATCTATGCGAACGATGAGCGAGGCGACGGTGTTGATTGTGGCGGATCGAGGCATTCCCGCAGAGAGGTTGATTGAAGTGGTCGATCAATGTCGCTTGGCCGGTGCGAAAAATGTAGGTGTCATCACCGATCAGGAGAGGGGATCCTAAATGTGGTTGCGTCTTGTTCCATATCTCAGTATGGTGGTTGGGGTTTTGATGGTTGTCGCCACATCCTTGGCTCTCCAAAAACCGCCGCCTCCCAAAGAGAAGCCGGCCGCGCGTCCGATGGTTTCGTTTTCGGTTGAAGCCAAACCGAAAATGATCTCGAAGCCCAAGCCCAAGCCCAAGCCCAAATCCAAAGCCAAGGCTCCACCACCCTCTCCGATGTTTTCTTCTTCGTTGAGCGGTTTGCAATTCGGACTGGAGGGCTTGGATATGAATGCCTTTGCGGATGGTGAA
>JAYYRF010000721.1:0-11320 GCA_036127535.1 Myxococcota bacterium
CGTTGAGCGGTTTGCAATTCGGACTGGAGGGCTTGGATATGAATGCCTTTGCGGATGGTGAAGAGGGTCTGTTGCAAACGGGTGAAGAGCTGGTAATGACCATGGAAACCGTGGACCAACCACCCAAAGCGATCCAGAGAACCGCACCGGTTTATCCTTCTCGAGCACATCGCAAAGGGATAGAGGGATATGTTGTTTTGTCTTTGCTGATCGATGTGCAAGGTCGTGTACAAGATGTTGTCATTGTCGAATCGCATCCACTGGAAATCTTCGACGAAGCCGCTTCTTCAAGCATTGCGTCTTGGAAATTCCATCCTGCCATGTACGAAGGCGGAACGGTTGCCGTTCGAGTGACCCAAACCCTTCGTTTTCAGCTGGGATCTTGATGATTTGGCTTTGTTTTGTGTTGTTTTCTTGGGCGAGTCGCGAAGATCCCATTTCTCTTGCCATGCGTCTGGCCGCCGATGGAAACCATCAACGAGCAGAATCCGTGCTCCAAAATATTTCTACGGAGCAAGCCCAAGGAGCACGGGGCAATTACCATGCGACACATGGTTTGCTCGCACTGGAAAAAGAAGAGCATCAACGAGCCAGCGAGCATTTTGAACAAGCCATAGCGGCTGTGCTGGAAGGAGACGATGGACCAACGTTGGAGCGTCTCTACTTGTATTTGGCGAAGTCCCAAATTGGACTCGCTCAATTTGAAGACGTTTTGGATTCTGTGAACAAAAGCAATTCGGTTCTGCTGCAGGCGGATACATTGCAGGCCCATGCCTTATACGAACTACACAGACATCCCCCTTTGTGGCAGCATTTGAACGAGTCTCAGGCGCGTTATCCGGATTCAAAAGAACTGATGGTTCGACGGATTCAGCTTGAACTGACCATGGGACTCTATCAATCGGCTCGACGTCGCATCGGTTCTTTGATTCTGTCGAAAGAACAGTTTCTATCTCTGGCTGCTGACTTTCAAAGACAAGGGGATGTGGAAGGTGCGGCATGGATTCTTTCTCGGGCTCTGCGGGTTTATCCTTCTCCGGAAATCGGTCACAATGCGGCTTCGTTGTATCTCTCTTTGTCGAATTACAGTGCGGCGGCTCAAATTTTAGAGCGTCTCAGTGCACGGGATCTCGGTTATACGCTTGCGGCCGCGGAAGCCCATCTGCAGTCGGGTGACTTTCAACGAGCCGAGTTTTTAAATTCAAGGGCGCCCGCCGGCGATGAAAAATTAAAACAGCGCTTGGGTATCTTCTTGAAGATGGAAGACTATGCTCGGATCTCTTCTATGATTCCACGCCTTCAAGGAAGCTCCTTGATCAAGGATGATGCAACCCGCTATGCGCTGGCCTATTCTCTGTTCCAACTTGGAAATTATGTTGAAGCGACGACTTTTCTCAAGGGCATCGCCGATCCGATTGTTTTCTCTCAAGCGATCGGTCTTCGCAAAGCGATTGAGAGCTGTCAGCAGGAGGGTTGTTGATGTTGTGGTTGGTTCTCTCGGCGTTGGCACAGGCCGACGGACAGTTGTTGGCGGTTCTTTTCGATGCCCGGTCTCATCCAATTTCAGGGCAGGAGGTTGCTCTTGAGCAAGGGGGAGAAGTCCGTACCCTTCGAACCGATGAAACCGGAATTTTAAGCACGTACTTGCCGGCAGGCGATTGGATCTTTCGGATTGGCGATTGGTCGAAACCATTCTCCATTGCCGATGGACACCAGTCCGAGGTTGTACTTCGGTTGGAAGATGCAGTGCAAGTGCTTCGTTGGTCGGAGCAGAACCAAGAGCAGACAGAGTCAAAAGAGATCCCAACGGTTCCTTTTACCGGTTCGGTTCGCGACCAAGTTGGTGCTCCGCTGGAGGGTGCACGAATTTTGTTGCAAGGAATAGAGCAAGAGGCCGTCACCGATGCCAATGGTCTTTTCTCGCTTAACGTTCCGATGGGCAACTACAACATCGCTTGTCTAAAGGATGGTTTTGTCTCTCGTCGCTTCGTTGCGCAAGAGATCGGAGAAGAAGGGCTTCAACTCTCTCTTTCCTTGGTCCCGGCTGGACTGACGATGGAAGATTTTATTGTATCGGTACCGCGCATCAAAGGTTCTGCAGCATCGCTTCTTGCCCAACGACAAGAATCCTCAACGGTACAAGACGTGCTCGGTTCGGAGCAAATGTCTCGCTCGGGAGACTCCAATGCGGCTTCGGCTCTAAAAAGAGTGACGGGATTGACCGTGGTTGGAGGAAAGTATGTGTTCGTTCGTGGTTTGGGAGAGAGATATTCCAGTAGTTTGTTGAACGGCTCTACGTTGCCTTCTCCGGAGCCAGAAAGGCGGGTGATTCCACTGGATTTGTTTCCAACCAACATGCTGGAGAGTTTGACCATTCAAAAGACGTTTTCTCCGGATAGACCCGCGGAATTTGGGGGCGGCGTGGTTTCAATTCAAACCAAGGGTGTTCCGGAAGAGGAGGAGCTTCGATTTCAGATTTCGATGGGTCACACTGTTGGCAGCAACCTAACCGATGGAACTGCGGGCTTTCAAGGAGAGCTTGACTTTCTTGGTTTTGGTGTACAGCCACGCGATCTCCCCGATGCTGTATCGACTGCGTCACAGGCCTCTTCTTTGGAGGAGCGCGATCTTTTCTCCGATAGGGGTTATACCGCTGAAGAACTGGAACGCTTTGGCGAGCAACTTGAAAACCATTGGTTGACCGATACCATTCGCTCCCGTCCGGATTTCGGAGTCAATTTTTCTTGGGGCCGAGGTTGGAGAAAAGGAGACGTACAATATGGCTTGATGGCTTCTGGGCTGTGGAAAAACAGTTGGAACATCAATGAATTTGATCGCAAGTATTTTATTGTCGGTTCGGAGAATGAGCTGGAACTGTCGCATGTCTATCGTTTCAATTCTCTTCAAAATGGAGTTCGTTTGAGTGGTGCTCTTGCGGGGGTTTTGGAGTGGGGCAATACCAAGATACAGACCACCACCTTGCTCAATCGGAGTTCCGATTTTACGACCCGAATCTACGAGGGTTTAAACCGCGATGTGGGTGCCGATATACGTGTTACGCGAGTTGGTTGGAAAGAAAGGCAACTTTTCTTTCATCAATTTCGTGGAGAACATCTGATGGGGGCCTTTCAATTGGATTGGCGCTATGCGCTTTCCAACGCGAGTCGAGACGAGCCGGATCGAAGAGAGTTTCGATACGATTTGGAGCCGCAAACCGGGGTTTGGTATCTATCGGACCGACCCGAAGGCAATTCCTTGTTTTTTAGTACCCTTGGCGATTGGAACCACGATGTTGGTTTGGATCTTGCTTATAGAATGGTCGACAAAAAGACCGATAGGGTGAGCGTACTGAAGGCTGGATTTTCCGGTATGTTGCGCGAACGTACGGTGGATACAAGACGTTTTAAATACATGCACAAGGGGCCTCTTGCGAACGCGGCGGAGATACTTTCTTTGGAAGCACAGGATATTTTTACTTCCAATCACATTGGAAACGATGGCTTTCAGTTTGAGGAAGTGACCCGTCAGACCGACAATTACTCTGCCGATCAGAGAATTCTTGCGGCCTATGCAATGGGTGATTTTAAGCTCGGGGAACGCCTATCGCTGCTTGGCGGTATGCGAATGGAAGATTCAAAACAGTATGTTCAAACCTTCGCTTTGTTTGCAGCGGATGATGTGCCGGTGGAGGCGACGTTGGACGATGTGGACTTTTTGCCCGGTTTGACCTTAACCTACGATATGGGGAACGATACGGAAAAGGATTCCATGCGTCTTCGGCTCGGGTATGGTCGGACGTTGTCCCGACCCGACTTTCGGGAACTGTCGCCGGCAACGTTCAACGACGTGACAGGCGGTCGACAGGTGTACGGCAATCCGGAGCTTCGGCGGGCGTTGATCGACAATGTCGATCTGCGTTGGGAATGGTATTTTGCCCCGATGCAGTCGATCAGTCTGGGTGCGTTCTACAAGCATTTTGATGCGCCGATTGAATCCATTGTTGTGGTCAGCGCACAGCATTCGGTTACCTACCAAAATGCCGATATGGCACAAAATTATGGTTTGGAATTTGAAGTGCGCAAGTCCTTCGATTTTGTTTCGCTGGACGATGTGTATCTTTCTGGAAATGCTGCTTGGATCGGCTCTGAAGTGAAATTAGCCGACAATCTTGGGATTCAAAGTTCCGATACCCGTCCATTGCAAGGACAATCTCCCTTTGTATACAACCTTCAATTGTCCTACGAACATCCCGACAACCGTGCCAATCTTGCGGTGCTATACAATGTGTTCGGTCCAAGAATCACGGAAGTTGGGGCTTTGGGGGCGCCGGATTACATGGAGAATCCAGTGCATCGGCTTGATTGTGTGGGCAACATTCGTTTTGGAGACTGGACGGTTGTGGCCAAGATGCAAAATATATTGGATTGGACGTCTTCAACGCAAATCGGTCCCGAAATTGTGGACACCATCTATGATGGTCGAACGTTTCAGCTTGGTATCGGGTGGCGTCCACTTTAGAAATTTTACGGGGTGTCTCTTTTGTCTTGATTGGATAGATTAAAAAAAGGAGGTCCGAATGAAATTGCGAAAGCTGAATGGACGCTATCAGCCCGTTCTCTCTTCGGGGGAGGACTTGGCGTCGTTGATCGATTTGGATCCGGTGCATTGGTCGGCCAATTGTGCTCCAACCGAAGGTCTGTCGTGCTCTCCAGACTTTTTACGCTTTTTGGATAGCGACAACAACGCAAAGATTATGCCATTTGAAATCCAAGAAGCATGCCGATGGATACAGCGGGCTCTCAATTCTCTATCGGGGTTTGTCGATGGTTCGGATCGAATCGCGCTCTCCGATTTTCGCGCCGATACATCGGTGGGGGTAGCCTTGCGCAATACGGCCGAGCAGGTCTTAAAAAATCTATCTCACGCCGACTGTGATTCGATCACATTGTCTGACGTTCGTTCTCGAACCGAAATCCAACAAGCGGCGGCAATGAATGGAGACGGTGTGATACCACCTTCTGCCATTGAAGATCCGCAACAGCGACAGCTTTGCGCCGATATTTTGTTGGTTTTTGGTGGTGTGAAAGATCTCAACGGAGAAATGGGAATCGGAGCGGATGTTGTATCGACCTTTGTCGAAAAGGCGAATGCTTGGCAAAAGTGGGCGTCCACCAGGCCCCAAAACGGTATCGAAGATTCTACCCTCGCAGCGGTTGCCAAATTAAAAGAAGAGATCGATCGGTTCTTTACCGCTTGTCAATTTGAGAAGCCGGATGTCCCCGATCGTACACTTTTGGCCCGTCCGCAAAGAGAGGGAAGTATTTCGGCCCAGGACTGGGTTTTGCCCGTATACCGAGACGACTGGGGACAGTTCGTTGCGCACGTTTTGGTTCCGAGAGGGCAAACGACGTTAACGTGGCGGTTGTGGGAAGAGATACACGCCGCCACCGAAGCGTATCGAATTTGGCGAGAGCGCGCTCCGGTGGGTTGGTTTGAGCGTCTTTCCACCGAGCGGATTCAAGCCATGGTAGAAGATGTGGCGCTTTTGAAGGCCTTGGAAAACAGAATTGCAGCCGACAAAGCATCCGCCGAAGTTCTTTCCAAGCTGGCCGATCTGGAAAAGACCCTTTTGTTGCAAAGAGACTTGCGCGCCTTCTTAAACAGCTACGTCAACTTTTCGGATTTTTACAATCCAAAAAAGAGGTCGGTTCCGGAGGTCGGTGCGCTGCTCATGGACGGTCGTTGGTTTCGATTGAGCGTTCGGGTTTTTGATCGCGTGAAGCACAAAGAACGCGCAAAGGACGGCGGGTTCTTCTTATTGTATGTTCAAATTCGGATCTCGGACACCGAAACCATGGAGGTTGCAACGGCGGTGACGGGAAAAGAGCGGGGCGATTTGCATGTTGGCAAGCGAGGGGTTTTCTTTTTTCACGACGGCATGGAGTGTTCCGCCGAAGTGGTGGATATTCTAAATAACCCGATCAACATTTGGGAAGCCTTTATCGGTCCGTTTTTATCGGTACGAACTTTTTTGACCAAGAGAATCGAACGTTTCTCCGAGCACCATACCAAGCAGCTGGAGGCGGTTGCCGAGGGTTCGGTTGCGGCGAGCCCCGGTGAAAAAAATGCCTTGCTCAACAGCGGGGTAACCATTGCCGCGCTTTCGTCTTCGTTTGCGTACTTGATCAAAACCATATCTTCCATTCAGATCACCCAACTTTTGGGGTTGGTTATCGCTCCTTTAATGGTGGTTGCAATTGTCTCTTCGATTTTGGCTTGGTGGAATGTACGGCGTCGGGATTTGGGGGCGGTACTCGAAGCGAGCGGTTGGGGGATCAATCATCCGCTCTACGCACCCAATTGGGCCGCGCGTGTCTTCACCCAATCGGCTGTGGTGACGCGAGAGATGAAAGGAAAAGAGAAGGACATGTTGATTGCGTATCAAGAATCGGTAGACCCGTTTGGGCGTTCGTTGTCGTATCTTATTCTTCTTTTGGTCGGACTTGTGGCCGCCATGCTTCTTTTTTACTTGGACTACATCGTGGCTTTGTACGAGTGGAGCTCTTTTTCTCCGGAGTAGCGAGTGCGCAATCGAGCATGGTGGATTCCGTTATTTTTGGCCTTGGGGTCGGCCCTAAGTCAGTTCTACATCTTTCGCAGTGTGTATTGGGCACCGGGATTGGATGGTGGCTATTATGTTTTGCAAGTGCAAAGCTTGATGCAAGGCGAGCGCATATTCCAAGACAACAGTCTGTTGTTCCCCGTATTGGTGTGGATGGGACATTTAACCGGGGATGTGGTATTGGGAAATGAACTTGCGGCGGCTCTTTTTTACGGGGTCTCCGTGTTCTTTTTTTCCGCGGCCGCCATGCAGATGACCGAGCGTAGAGGAGCGGGCATCGTGACCGGTCTTTATGTGTGGTTTAGTCCGGCGATGTTGTCCTTGTCCTCGGAGTTTCTCAAAAATCAGATGGGAATGGCGCTGTGGAGCGTGGTTTGGTGGGGGCTTTCTCATCGAAGATGGTGGGTGGTATTTGGGGCTTTGGGTCTAACGGTTTTCGTGCACAAATTAATGGCCGCGGTCGGAATCCTAACGGTTTTGCTGTATGGTTTTGCCCGCTGGAATGGCCAGCATCGAAAATATGTACTTTGGCTCGGAATTCTGGTGTCCATCGTCGTATTGATGGGGGTGTTGTCGTCAGAGGATCTGAAGCGATTTTTGGTCGGGATGGAAACGCCGACGGGACGGATCAAGCGACTGATGGTTTTGTTTTCGTGGGATCTTTGGTGGTTTGAGTTCGTATGGTTTCACGCCATGCCTTGGATCGCTCTTGCGGTTTTGTGGCGTTCTTCTTGGAAGTGGGTTTTGCCACCACTGCTTTTGTGTTTTTGTGCTTGGGGGCTGCCCTTGCGTTCGGACGAACTCGCATGGCGATTTTTGCTTCTTTGTGCGCCCGTGACCGGTTTGCTTTTGTCCATGGTCTCTCGATATTGGATTTCGGGTGCGATTCTTTTGATTTTGATCGCTACATACCCGATCAATGTGGCGCACATCAACAATGGCAAACCGGACTACGAGGCTTGGCGCTCTCATATCCCGACTTTACAAGCAAACATTGCCTCATCCCAGCGGGTCGTCGCGCACCGAGGCGTTTGCGGATATATCTCGGCATACGGGGGTATCCACTGTGAAAATTTCGATCCCCAAGAGGACATCGATCTTTGGTGGCGCGTTGTGTATGGATTGGGTGCGAGGCAGATAAATCCATATGTTCAATCGGGGGAAGAGGTGGTCATTCCGCTTGTGCGAGGGTACTCTTTGGTACAAGAACGCGTATATCGTCGGTTTCGCGAAGAGAATAAAAATCGCTACTCTCTTCTGCGACATCCGAGAAATCCCTATCGTCCTCGTCCCGGATATGTGTACAAGCCCAGCACTTCGCCATAATATATTCGTATAGATTAACGTTCGGTTCTCTTCTGAAATCGGTGCGTGAACTCTGTTTGAAGTTAGGAGGTTCGCATTTTGCTTTGGTGTTTGATATCTCAGATTTGGGCGTGGGCACCCATGGGGCCTGAACGAGGGCATGTATTGGATTCATCTGTGGTCGGTGAACGCGTGTACGTAACGACGCGGGTTGGTGTTATGTACGCATCGCTTGCGATGGACGACTGGGAACGGGACTCGCGATTCCCTCCGGATACCAAAGTCATCGGAGCATGGAAGGACGGAGTGTGGGCGGCACCGCCGGGTCAGCTTTGGGAGGTTGGGAAACGGCCCATGCGTCTTCTGCGGGCGTTTCAAGAGAGCTTGGTTGTCGATATCGCGGCCCAAGAGCAGGGAACCGCTGTGGTTGCGGTGCGCGGCAAAGAAAAAGGCATTTGGGTGGCAAACAAAGGGGGCTCCCTTGTGCGCCGGGTACCCGACGTCGATGCGTGGGTCACGTTAGCGGACGGAGACGCTTTTTGGGTCGGAACCACGGATGCCGGGTTGTGGTACTCTGCGGATGCGGGAGAGACGTTTCAAAAATGGGCCGAGGGTGGAGTAACGGCTTTAGAGCGTGTCGGGACATCGATATGGGCGGCGTTGCCGGATGGTCGGATTCTCGATGTCACCCAACAGAAAACGATGGCGCAGATCTCAAATGGTTACGCATCCTCCATGGCGGAGTTGGGAAACCAGAAAATATTTCTGACGGTGAGCAGCCCCAATTTGGGGGCTTCGCCGTTTCAAGTGTTTCAAAAAGGCAAATTATCGACGGTGTCGAGCACCAAGGTAGACAAAGACAAGAGTCATCTCAGTCCGACCCAGAGTTGGTCTCTTCGCAACGGAGATGCGTTGGTCGGTTCCTTTCGCCGCGGGCCGCTGCGTTGGAACGGAAAGTTGCGCTTGTCTTCTGAAAACTTTTATGCGACGGTTTCAGGCGGCGCGGCCATAGATGCTTCTGGACAATTGGTGCTGGCGTTAATGGGAACAGGGGTCTACATTTGGAAAGACGGTGCCTTCGGTCCCCATCTGCCCAAGGGGCCACTGACCGACTCGGTGGCGGTGAAGCGGGTTGGAGACAAGGTGGTCGTCATCGATTTTGATGGCGTGCGCATTTTGTCTGAAGATGGTTCTTGGCTATCCATGAAAGGCGTTTTTGATCCGAGGGATCGGAACAAAAATATCTTGGTCGATATCGGTAAGACCAACGACGAAGACTGGTGGGCGATCGACAGTTATGGTCGTCTATACAAAAGCGTCGACGGAAAATGGGCGAATTGCACGACCAGTGGTGCTCTGCGAATCGACGGTGACGGCGATTCTCTCAACATCGCGACCAGGCAAGGGTATGTCAAACCCCATTGTCACAAATGGCTCCCGATCCACGAATCGGTCAAAAATGTCATGACCAGTCGCTCCTATGGACCATGGGTTGCGACAGCGAAGACCCTATATTACAACGGTGAGTCCGTCGCACAACTGAGCGGTCAGGAAATTCAGGCTCTCTTACCCGACGGAGACGGGATTTTGGTGGCACAACGAAAAACGTCGATTCAGAGATGCTCACCGCAATGCGTTGATATCGCACCCCCCATATCCGAGGACATTCTCTCGATGGGCTATCTACCGGACGATCGTTTGTGGGTTTTGGAAAAGCGCGGAACCTTGCTCGTGAATGATGGCCAATCCTACGCTCCTCCCAATTGGCATCAGTTTACAGACAAACGCATGAGTTATGGGCGCTACATTGAGCTCTACAAAAATCCATGGATGTTTCCTCCCATTCCACAATCGAAGCCCTTTGCATATTTGGTCTCTTCTTCTCGTGGATGGGTGTGGTTCTTCGTGTTGCCCTTTTTGCTTCTTTTTTCCTATTTTGTCGCGAAGAAAACGTAGTTTTTCAGAGCGTGGACGGTGTAGGAATTTCCGTCTCTTCGGTTGTAACTTACCCGCAATGGAGATATATAGCCCTCTCTTTTGATCAGCCCTTTGTCGTAGGAGATAAGATGAGATTGGATCAGGCCTATAACCCTTTGGATATAGAGGAAAATTGGTACGATTTTTGGATTCGGAACGGTTATTTTAAGGCCTCGGAACATTCGGAAAAAGAACCGTATACCATTGTGATCCCCCCTCCCAATGTTACGGGTAGTCTTCACATGGGACACGCTTTGTTTGTCACGCTGCAAGATATTTTAATCCGCTGGAAGCGTATGCAAGGGTATGAAGCGTTGTGGCTGCCCGGAACCGACCACGCCGGAATTGCAACCCAAGTGGTCGTTGAGCGTCTGCTTCGCGAAGAAGGAACCGACCGACATACCCTTGGACGAGAGAAGTTTTTGGAGCGCGTTTGGAAGTGGAAGGAAGAGTCCGGCGGCCGCATTGTGGAACAACTCAAGCGGATGGGAGCCTCTTGCGACTGGGAACGCGAACGTTTTACGATGGATGAAGGCCTCTCGCACGCTGTACGAACGATTTTTGTCAAAATGTACGAAGATGATTTGATTTACCGCGGAGACCGGATGGTAAACTGGGATCCGTCAACCCAAACGGTTCTCTCTAATTTAGAGGTTTTGACGTCCAAAGAAGGGGAAAAGGGACGATTTTGGTATTTGAAATACCCATTGGCTGATGGCTCGGGTCATATTGTTGTGGGGACAACCCGCCCGGAAACGATGCTGGGTGATACCGCCGTTGCGGTTCATCCCGATGATCCTCGATATACCGATATGATTGGAAAGATGGTTTCGCTGCCGCTCACGGGACGTGAGATTCCCATTATTGGTGATACAATTCTACCCGATCCGGAAAAGGGTACCGGCGCGGTCAAGGTTACCCCCTCTCATGATCCCAATGACTACGATTGTGGTTTGCGTCACGACCTTCCGCAAATACAGGTGATCGGTTTGGATGGATGCATGATGGCCGATACCTGCCCCGCAGATTTCGTCGGTTTAGACCGATACGAGGCGCGCAAACGCGTCATCGCCCAATTCGAAGAGAGAGGACTGCTCGAGAAAATCGAAGACATCGTGTATTCTCCCGGACGATCGGAACGCAGTGGTGTCATTGTCGAGCCCTTGGTGATGAAGCAGTGGTTCGTACGATCCAAACCCCTCGCCGAAAAGGCGATCGAAGCCGTCGAGTCCGGTAAGACCCAAATTATTCCCGAGGTATGGAAGAAAACCTACGACCACTTCATGTACAATATCCATGAATGGTGCATTTCTCGACAGCTTTGGTGGGGACATCAGATACCGGCCTGGTACGGACCGGATGACACCCTTTTTGTCGCAATGACCAAAGAAGAAGCCCAAGCAGAGGCCGAGGCGC
>JAYYRF010000722.1:0-19009 GCA_036127535.1 Myxococcota bacterium
GCAAAGCCTTTTGCGCGCGTTTTTCTGATCCAGACAACGTTTGAACAACGTACCAATGTTTTGCCATGTTCCTACCCTTCTTCCTCTATCTCTTCTTTCCCAAAAAGCGTCTCTGAAGCAACTTTTGCCCATACGAAGTCATATAATCCAAGCATGAAGGCAATGAAAAGTGTAACTCCAATGACGACCACCGTTGATCGAACCGTCTCTTCTCTATCCGGCCACGTTACTGAACGAAGTTCTGTCCAAGACTCGTCCGTGAATTGAACCACCTTTGATGTTCGATTCAAAACAAAGAAGCAAGCGGCAAAAAATATAACCGCTCCGACCGTTGTACTCTTGAACAAGCCAAACAGAATCGGATCACCGAGGTTGTCCGCTTGCAGCAAAGCGGTTTCTATCAATCCTCTAAGAGTAATTGATATCAGAAAAGAAATCGCCAGCAGTGTGGCTACAATATACTTACGATTATTCATGATAACCCATTTTTTATGGATTTCAGATAAACGGTGCCGCTATATAGCGGCACCACTCAACAAAAATTGATTTCGATCTAACTCGATTACTCGATGATTTCGCTAACAGTTCCGGCACCGACTGTTCGACCACCTTCACGGATTGCGAACTTGAGGTCTTTTTCGATAGCGATTGGCTTGATAAGCTCAACTTCCATATCGACATCCATGTCGCCTGGTAGAACAAGCTTGCGGTCGCCAGTCAGACTGATGGTTCCTGTTACGTCGGTTGTACGGAAGTAGAACTGAGGACGATAACCCGTCTTGAAAGACTTCTTACGTCCACCTTCTTCTTCGCTCAAAATAACCGTCTTACACATGAACTTTGTGTGTGCCTGTACGGAACCGGGCTTACAGATAACCTGACCGCGCTCGATTTGCTCTCGCTTGATACCGCGAAGGAGAAGACCTGCATTGTCACCTGCTTGACCTCTATCTAAGATCTTACGGAACATTTCAATACCGGTGATGGTAGACTGTTGTATCTCACGAAGACCAATGATATCTACAGTGTCTCCGGAGTTGATGACACCACGTTCGATACGACCCGTTGCAACGGTACCGCGACCTGTAATGGTGAATACGTCTTCAACAGGCATAAGGAAAGACTTTTCAGTATCGCGCTCTGGCTCTTCGACGAAGTTATCAACCGCAGCCATAAGCTTACGAATGGCTCCACGACCGATGTCAGAATCATCGCCTTCAACAGCGAGAAGTGCAGAACCGGAAATGAAGCGATCCGCATCTGCGTCAAATCCGTTGCTGTCCAGAAGCTCTTCTACTTCCATTTGAACAAGCTCAACCATTTCTTCGCGTTCGTCTTCGTCGAATTGATCGACTTTATTGATGAAAACGACGATTGAAGGAACGTTTACCTGACGAGCCAACAAAACGTGCTCGCGGGTTTGGGGCATAACAGAGTCTGTTGAGCTAACAACGAGAATCGCGCCGTCCATCTGTGCAGCACCCGTGATCATGTTCTTTACATAGTCCGCGTGACCGGGACAATCCACGTGTGCATAGTGGCGGTTTGCTGTTTGATACTCGACGTGTGCGGTGTTGATCGTGATACCACGCGCTTTCTCTTCCGGAGCTTTGTCGATGTCTTCATAATTCATTCTTTCTGAAAGGCCATCGTCAGCCATTGTCATGGTGATTGCAGCGGTGAGTGTAGTTTTACCATGGTCTACGTGACCAATGGTTCCAATATTTACGTGCGGTTTAGACCGATCAAATTTTTCTTTGGCCATAATGAGCTCCGTTGTGGGGAATTCCCCGTGGTTAATGTGTAGAAATAAAAAGAGTTAAAAGTTTAATATCTGCTAAAAAAGCCCATGACCGGACTTGAACCGGTGACCTCACCCTTACCAAGGGTGTGCTCTACCAGCTGAGCTACATGGGCAAAAAGAAAGAGCGGGAGACGAGGTTCGAACTCGCGACCCTCAGCTTGGAAGGCTGATGCTCTACCAACTGAGCTACTCCCGCAAAAATGGGGGGAAGAGGATTTGAACCTCTGTAGGCTGAGCCGGCGGGTTTACAGCCCGCTCCCTTTGACCACTCGGGCACCCCCCCGAAAAAAACAATACCCTAACATAACAGAATTAAAATATTGAGTCGATTTAATTTTCATAAAGAACAAGAGCTGACAGAGGGACTTGAACCCACAACCGCCGGTTTACAAAACCGGTGCTCTACCAATTGAGCTATGTCAGCAAGCATCGGCTTACAATCTTGCAAGCGGTTTGACTTTATCTTTTCTAAAATCCTCTGTCAAGAAATAATCGTCTTAAACAACGTGTCATTCGCGTAAACAAACGTACAAATTTAAAAACAGGTTTTTAAGGGGTCTTTATTTTATCTAAAGAGAAGATTTTATCGTCTAGAGGATTTCCGAGGAATAGATTTTCGACGATCACAGTCTCTTCCAATTCTCCATTCCGAATCTTCTCCATTTGAAATGGCAAGTACAGATCCCCTCCCAAATTTGTATATTCGGTCAATCGATACTCCAAACGACCATTGGCGTCTTGAACTACGATCTGCAACAACCATCCTTCCTTCTGCGTAAAGATCGCCTGGAGGATTGTCCCAGTCTTGGAGTCATTGTCTTGAAACAAACGCCATGCCTGAAGGGTATTGGACTTGATCTTTTCGACTTGATGCAATTCTCTCCAAGGCCCGTCGGTATTCACGTCTTTCGAAAAGTTAAGAAGAATGGAGAAGATCTGCTGAGAAGAGAACTTGTTCAACACTTCCTTTGTTCTCAAAGAAGGTCTTTCAACGTTTTCTCCGTTTACCATTAACATTCCTTTTCCCGTCGGCGTTAGAATGGTCGTAGAATCTTCTCCTTGTCCCTCTTCGACTTCCAGTTCCAACTTCATCGCGTCTCCCTTCCGGTAGAAGACATGCTTTGCTTTTAAGGAATCGCCATTCTTAACGTTTAAAATTCGGTAGAAAACGAACTTCTCTGTTTCAGAATTCTCCCATTTCTTTGTGACTGGCAACAAAGCCTTCTCTGCAAAAGATAAGATATCTGTCACTTGTGGAGAAACAAGAGACTTTTTATCCTTTCTGATATCCATCTCCTCAACGGTTTCTCTATCTTCGGCTTCGTCTAACGCCGCGGCACCAGCGCCACCCTTCTCGGAAATGGGAGCACTTTCTTGCGGTTTTACCGTACGGATAAATTTTTCTTCTGCGCTCAGATACTTTTTTTGAACGGCATCTTCTGTAACCAATTCAACTTCTAGCCATATAGAATTCAAGCGCTTTGCCAACGCTAACGCCTTTTGCTCACTCGGAATATCCGCAATGGATACTCGGTATTTGTACCCCTGCTTGGGAACCAAAAAGCGGCTCCTTCTTATATTTAGCTTCTCTTTTTTGAGTATACGACGACTCAAACTTAGAAGACGTTCCGCATCTTCCTTGCTGTCCAAAGTACCGGTACGCAGCATTACATCTGCCTTTGCAATCGACATTGAAAATAGCCAAAACCAAAAAAACATGCCCTTATTTCTCCTCGATCCACTTTATATCTGATGTTTCTATATTTTTAATCATTATCGGTCTCAACATAAAGCTAAAAATAAAAGATATTACCGCCGCGAAGGCAACAATCTTTGCTCGGGTACTCAACCCACCGTGTTGAATCGGGATTCCTCGATGTGCTCCCATAAAGAACAGCAATAGCGCCCAAACAAACCATCCTGGCCAAAAAATCGCACCCAAAACAAGAGAGCCAAGGACGATCTTTGCAATCTGTGACGCATACTTCGGAAGCAGCGCTTGGCATATATGTCCTCCATCAAGTTGTCCGATCGGAATCATGTTGATCGCGGTCAATAAGCATCCTACCCACCCGGCAAAGGCCATCGGATGTAAAACAGCGTATGGACTAAGCGGCTCTCCCAAGCTGAAATAGCCCACAATCTTCAACAACAATGGATCAGCCAGTATACCAACACTCACTCCCCCTTCCACAGGTGGTGGAATCGTACCGATCCATACCAGTAACTCAAAAAGCTTCTCCAAAGGCCATGTAAGAATCGAAAAAAGGTCTGATCCTTCCGTCGTTTCCGTTGCTGCTACTGCAACTTCTTCCATCTTAGGCAATTCAATCTGCTTATGATTTTGGGTATACGGCATACCGATCACAATCGCAATGAAAGAAGCGATGAAGCCTGTAATCGGACCTGCTGCACCCATTTCAAGAAGGGCATTTCGGGACTTCGGCAAACTCTTAAGGCTAATGACAGCACCCAGCGTACCGAAAGCAAAGGGAAACGGTATAAAATACGGTAAACTGAGAGAAAAATCATGTCTCTTGGCTACGATGTAATGCCCCATTTCATGCGAGAGGAGAATGAGCATCAAGCTTACAGAAAAATAGAAGCTCTCTTTCGCCGTTTTCCAATCTCGCAGTGGATCACCCGATGTCCACTGGTAACCGTATACGAAATAGACGAAGAGGAGTGTGATGAAAAACATCACCACACTCCTCCGTATTGCTGCGCTCGTAGGCCGCTCGGAAGACATTCTTACTGAATCATCTTTTTGAGGGTCAATTCATAAGCCCCCGTTCCCTCTGTTGCCCCAACGACGATGATGTAGTCTCGTCCTCCTTCCAATTCAATATCGATGTACGCACCTTCATATCCATCTGCAGAGATACCACCGACATTGAGCAACCGATCGAAGGTCGCATCATCATCCTCGTCCGATTCATCTACATCTATTATATCTGTATTCAATGCGGAGAAGCCGCTAACATCATTTCCTGCCAAGGTGCACTGCATAACTCGAATCTGCGAAAGCAATGTTTCAGGCATAGGTTCGTCTTCGTCATATACCCCATCGCGATCCCAATCTTCGTCACACGTTGTCGTCGCACCGGATTGTGATCCGCACGGATCGAACGATTGCGATCCACCTTCTTCATCTGTCTCTTCGGCTGGATCCAAAAGATCCGTATCGTTGTATGCTGTGTTCGATAAAAAGAGCTGATAGTAAAGATGATCAAGCATCTTATAGGGATATCCGAATTCGTATCCGTCTGAACAGGATCCCTGCTGTGTACCGGTAACCGTCGGAACGGGTAAATATTCACGGGGTACAACGGCTAACCACGGGTTCATGAGCTCTATATCTCCCTCTTGAGAGGCGTATAGATAATCCAACCATGCAATCATCCGCACCGGTGCGCCTGTTGGATAGTTGGAAAGAGATAAAAGCCATCGATCCGTATCATACACATCTGCAGAAGCCTCTTCTCCGTCCAATCCAACCGAAATTGTTAAGCCACTATCACTGATGTCACCCAAAGCGTATATGGGGCTGCCATCCGAAGGCAATGCCGGCAAAAGGATATTGTTTACTTCTGTAGGAGAGTAGCTGAGATCCTTGGCATAGTTATCTGTGGTCACATCTTCTGCCCGAACGATGGCTGTAGAATACCCTTCTGCAGATGCTCGAATTTCAAGTTCAGATTGGGTGAAGGGTACATCCACCAATCGCACAACTTGCGCACCGTATCCGGCGGCAACCGAACCAAAGAAGTCTTGTCCGAAGGCGAATGTACTATGATCGGTAAGCCCCATCACAACACGCTTATTCGTATTTTCTTCTGGAGAATTCGTCGTACCCCCTTCCATGTAGTAGTTAATGCTACCAATATCGATTCCTTGCTGATAGCCGTTGGCACCGTACAGCTGACCCGATGTGGGAGCAGATGTTGGGGCTTGAATAAAGGCAACCTCTGCATATGGAGGATAGGTTCCCGGATCGATTTCCAATCCCAGCGTTCCCGAAGTGGAGTGCTTCGACAACATCGCGAGTTGCCATTTTAACACGACGTCTATCATGTCCTCTTCCAAAACGGTTTCGATATTCGTCGTTCCGATATCGCCCGTTTGCACCAAACTTTGAAGGGTCGACTGGCCATAAGCATCCGCAATCCATCGGAAAAACAGGTATTGCGCACCAAAGGAGCTCGTAGCAATCGCGCCGGATTCTTCAATGGAAGAGAGAGAATTCAGATGCGGAGCGTCGAGGTAGTCCCATACTCCTTCATAGTTCGTAGAACCAAAACCCGTCATATCCGCTGCAAGCGCGGCCATTCCTTCGGTGACCCAGTTTTCTTCTTCTTCACCTTCAGCAACCAAAACATGCTCGTTGTACGAAACCAAACGGTAAAATGCGCGAGCGATTTGCGCTCCAAGCGTTACGTTGGTGTACTCGGCGATTGGTGTTAATGCTTCGGGGTTGTGAAAGCCATAGGGATCCGGCGCATGAAGAAATATAACCTCTTCTTCATCAGACATCGGATTGACGTTGGGATCATAATCCGTCAAGTCCACCGCCGGATCCGCATACGAACCAACCAAGGAAATCTCGATCTCAAAATCGGTCTCTTCTTCGTCCAGTCCACGCGTCATCTGATTTAATACCGGTGTGATAACGACGCTCACCTTTTCGTCTCCGTTTACATCGGAAGGAGAGCCGAAAATCGCTTCTATCGTCGGAACGATGTTTATGTCTACGATGGATGCAATCGTCTGTAGATCACAATTATCAAAACCATAGGCGTCATTGAAAGCCGGCTGATCAATTATGCCGTCGCATTCAAAATCCCAATCGATGTATACGGACTCGTCTACCCAAATATTAACGGTATCGCCCACAGCCCAAAGAATGGTTTCGACCCGTTCATAGGTCTCTTCGTCTTCCAAGGAATCGCGAACTTTGTACTCTTTACGGGCAATTCCAATATCGGAACTGGTATACGGTGCTGGGATGAGTCCTGGCGGCATAACCGTAGAAATGAGGCCATTGTCACGAGCCTCTTCGAGTTGATCTCGATAATCATCACGATTGGACTCTGACTCGGAGCCCCCCTCCTCTGCCGGCGGTTCTTCTTCTTCCGTTTCCTCTTCGGAAGAGGGAATATTGTACTGTAGAGAGTAACCCAAATCCTCTTCTTCGCCCGCGTTGACGATGATGAGGTAAAACTCGTGATCTGTATTGGACTCGCCGCTCTCGTCGGTCAGGTCGACTTCAACCACCGAGTCTGCATCATCATCTTCTGAGATGACCACGTCTCCGGGAGAATCGAACCCCCCAGCTTCTTCTGAACCGGGCTCAGAAGCAGGTTCGTCTGACACCTCTTCTGTACTGGGCTCTTGCGAAACCTCACTGGAAGGCTCATCTGTGGGTGAACCGGAATCCGGTTCATCTGTGGGTTCTGAGTTGGTATCCTCGGTATTACCGGATGTGGTATTGCTTCCTTGCGCAAAATTATCTGTGCCTTTGGTAACATTACACCCAAACAGCATCAGTGTGCTGACAATGGAAATTATGAATTTACTTTGCATGGTTTTATATCCATATAAATGTTGACATGTCTATCATAGCAAACGACACTATTTTCGTCGCCATGATTTTCGACCATTTGATCGGTTTATAATGAAATTATAAATTTTCTCTACTTCAATGGCACAACTTTCCCAACGATATTTTGTTAAAACTTCGTTTAACCCCGCCTGCCCCCGAAGCCTGCGCACATCTGGATTCTGTATTAGGTAGCGAATTTCCTTTTCAAAATCTAGGATAGAACCGTTAGAAACGCGTTTTACACCCAACAAGTCAGGGCACCCTTCCCTCCATGCAACAACGGGTATACCCAAAGCCAAATAATTCAATACTTTCATCGGATAACCACTACAGCGCTTTCGCGGCAGTATCCCCACATCGGCAGAGGCCATCCCGTTACAGACGTCTGAAAACGATTGTGTATGGTGAATGATCACGTTTGGAAGTCCCCAATTACGAACATCGGTAGGATCGCTCGAGGTAATCATGGAGAAAGACACTTCGGGTAATCGTTGCGCAAGTGTTCGTATGAGCTCTAAGTCTTGGTATGTATCCAGATTGCCTGCATATACGACGGTTGGTCGATCATTTTTTTTGGGCTCTGCCTGTAACCGCTCGACACCTGGTGGTACAAAACGCACTCTCTCGCATCCAAGATCGCGCAACGTCTCTACCGTATCTTCTCGAATGGCGATGACGGCATCTGCCCTTCTCGGTATCGCTTTATCGAGCATAAGACCAAAGCCACTTGCGATCCGACGGATCACACCGCTCTGAAAATACGTTTCAAGCTCCTCACCCATTAGATTATGTGCCGTGTAGACCATCGGAATACGCCCGCGTAATTGACGGATCAAACCCGCAATGGGAGCTTCGTAATTGTGAACGTGAATGATATCGGCGCGTAGAGTCAAAAGTCTCTTCAGTAAGAATACGTCGAGAAGGGGCTTGCAGAAATCAGGCCCTGCTCTCATATTGTTGTATCCCGGTAATCCTCGCGCACGAATCACTTCATATTCGTCATCAAGCAGTTCCGTTCCATGCTGGTAGCATAATAGACGAACGCGGTGTCCTCTCTTGGCGAGAGCCTTGAGCAAGCCTCTAACATACACTTGAGAACCCTGTATGGAAGGGTACGGAAAGCAAGCAATATGTAATATATCAAGCACTACAAGTATCCGAGCTTTTCCAAACGATTTCGAATTGCCATCGACTCCTTTGCACTGGCGCGATGATGCGTCTGCAAATCTATTTTGTGTTCGGTATAACGCGGCGGTTTTGCATCCTGCACGCCGGGTAATATCTGACCGTCCATATCCAAAGGTATAGACTCTCCCATCGCATGAAACAAGGATGGAGCGATATCCATCATGTTCGCTTCCACCTCACCGTGGGCAGAGATACCTCTCCCATGCATCACCAATACCCCATGCTGCCGATGGGTTCCGTTCATACCCAAACCCTTTCCTCCCATGTACGACTCGGGTGGTAAGACCGACCAACTCGATCCACGGCTTCGCGAGGAAGCCAACAAAGTGTAACTGTAGCCCTCTCTTTCATTCAATTCTACGATCACTTCTGGCGAAAAGATGACGCCTTCCCCCCAATACAATTCTTCTCGTAGATGTACCGCTCGAACCGGATGAGCTCCGTCCACCTGCCAGTCCAACAGATCTTTTTTCAATTCTGCAAAGCGCTGGGTGTTGTTCATCCGAATCGTCGCTGCATAATTCATCTCGTCAGAGAAAGCCTCCGACGCCCCCAGTGAGATTCCACCGTAGCGGGCGCGGCTCTCTAAACGATCACGTACCGCAGAGGGGATCTTTCGAAATGCTCGCTCAAGTATGCTTGGAGGTACATTTTTTGCTGCCCAAAGCCGCAACGGCTCCAAACGACTCCGTCCTCGTTCTCGGGTTTTAAGCCAACCTTTTTGTTCGAGATAACTATTGAGGTACAACACATGTAATCCTGCACCACCAAATCCGTGATCGCTGCAAATGCATGTCCAATCGGGATTCGCTTTGTCCAGTAATCTCCCCAAAGCCTCATCCAAGCGGCAATATACCTTTTCAATGGCCTTGTGCAATTCTTTATCATAGTGAAACCGAGGGGATTCTGGATCGTGAAACATCCAAAAATGATGCGAAACGGTATCGGATTCCCCGAAGAGGAGCATCAGACAGTCCCATCGTTCTTGCGACATGATCCACTCTGTAATCCTCGTCTTTCGGTCGATTTCCTTGAGCAATTTTGAAAGGGCATCACGGTGCCATCCGGAACCGATGTTACTCTCTTGAAAATCCGCAAAGCGAAGTCCACCAAATCGTTTTTGCAGTTCCTTGTAGAGGGATGCCGGGTAGCAAAAGCTCCCATCTATTCCCGTTGAAACCGGACTGTCAAATCCTGAAATTACCATTCCGTTAATCGGTTGTGGCGGCCAGGTCGTCGGAACCGCCATACTGACCACCCGCGCGCCGCGTTCCGATAGAATCTGATGCAGCGTAGGCCGAAGGCGATCGGTGGAATTTACGAATCGTAAACGGTTCCCATCCAAGCGCACAAAATCGAATATTCCATGCTTCCCCGGATTACACCCCGTCAACATCGAGGACCAAGACGGCAAGGTCATCGGTGGTGTTGTGCTATTAAGGGGTGCCCAGATGCCTTTCTGTCTCAACCGATTGAGATTGGGCATCTTCCCGGCTTCAATCAAGGGATCGGCCACCGCCCAGGTCGCACCGTCAAAACCCAAAATCAGACTCCGTGCCCCTGTCATTGTGACGTTTCCATCGTCGATAGAATGTCGCGAAGCTCTTCGCGTCTTCGAGGCTCTTTGATATGCAGATCTCGCATTTGCCTCGGATCGGCATCGATATTGAACAAACGCCCCTCTTGACGATCCCCATAGTGCATGTACCGCCAACCATTTAACTGAATCATAGACCATCCTTTTTCAGAACGAAAATATATCGGCCGCTCACGGACTTGAAAAGAGTTATGAAGAATGTTTACACCACTCCAAGCTTGTCTCTCAAAGGAAAGTAAGGCACCCATCGTCGGTGGCAGATCGATAAGTTGTACGATTCCTTTGTGATTCATCGGGGGTCTTTGCGGGACGTAAATGCTGAGCGGAACGCGCAATTGGGGAATATTGCTATCCTCTCCCAGAGAGGCTCCCTTTGTACTCAACAAAATCAGAACGCTATTTTTAGCGAAGGGCTGCTGATTAAACCAAACCAAAAAAGATCCAATGCTGCCATCGATTCGGCGCAACTGGTCATCGTAAGCTTTTAAAATCTCACGACCCTTCGGTCGGTAAAACCCTTGCTTGTTCTCCATAAAAAGAGGCGGTTCTAACTCTCGAAAGTGTGCATACAAAAACCAATTCTCGTCTCCTTTGTCGCTTAAAAATTCTTTAATCTGGGCAAAAACTTCCGAAGACGAGCGATAATAACGTCCAGGATTGTTGCCTTGCTTCGCCCAAATCTCCAAAAGAAATTGAATCAAACTCAATCTTCTCGCTCCCTCAGTAAAAGGCAATGGGGAATGGGGAGGCAAGAAGGTGTATTCTTCAAATCCTTGATCTAAATTTGAGTATACTCCCAATGAAATATCATTGACGATCGCGCCTGTATGATATCCTCTCTCCAGCGCAAGTTCGGAAAAGCTGAGGAAGGAATCCGGAATGTCTCCTCGGCTAAGCCATTGGTGCTGACCGCCCAATATGGCTTGTAATGCAATCTTAGAGTCCGTCGATTCGCTGTACGCTTCTTCAAAAATCTGCGATTGACTTCTCAGATGGTCTATCGACGGACTTAAGCCGCGTCGCAATCTATCCGCCCGCAAGCCATCAATCGACAATAGCAAAACATTTCGATTATCAGATTCATATTGATCCGGCCTCGATAATTTCCGTTGAATCGGACCGGTTGTAAGAGAAAAAACAGCCGTTAGAATCAGAAGGGCACCGCCCATAGCCAATCCACCTTTGAGCGTCGGAAGAATTTTGAGAGGACTCCTGCGTAAAAAAACATCGATCAACCAAACGGCGACCACCGCAACAAAAAAGAATAGAATCGTTCCTAAGATCCAAAAAGCAAGTGATGAAAGTACAACGCAAAAATACAAGCTCCAGCGAAAAGAGGCCGAAAAGTAGTGGCGTAGTAAGGAGTTGATTCCATAAAGTGGTAACGCCAAGAGTACTCCGAACAAACCGTAGAAAACATAGCCCCAAAAAATGGCGTCGTATTCTCCCGTCGCACTGCTCGCCAACCGAATCACAGCCTCCAAAATGCCCCAGCAGCCTCCTGCTAGACAGCTGCTCGAGAGAACCAACCACCATTCTTCTCTCTGTTTTTTTCGGGTACGCATCGATCAACCTTGCTCAGAATTGGCTTGTGTTCCGGTCGCCTGCTTTTTATTTAGCTCGTTTTACGCCCCTTCGCCCACACAATCATAATGGTGAGACCCAAGAGAATCACACTAAGACTGACGATAATCATCGAAAGCTCCGGCAAACTGTACCCGATGTCTGCCACTTTATCCGTCTCTTTCAAACCGAGCTTCCACAACGTACCGCTAATGGGTTGGGCTTTGTAGTCGCCTTGATAACTTCGTACCGCAAGCTCTTCGCCCGTTTTTACAAAAGCATCAAAGGTGTAGCGTTGCGGTATCAAGTCACTCACCGCATTTGCGAAGGGTGTCATATCGCGCAGACCATACATAATCGTGGAAAAGGCGATGAATGGAATTAACAACAACGGAATCGTACCCACCGCCGCTTCTGAGCTTTTGTACATAGAACTGATACAAAGTCCAACGCTTACACCCAACCAAGCGGTGATACAGGAGACTCCTAAGAGCATCGGTAGGGAAAACCCATACTTGGACAAGGTAAAGATATAATAAATACTTCCGGAGAGGGCGATAACCTGCACAGCCGTGATGATCCCCAAAACGAACACTTTACTCAACACGTAGGGAAATACGCCCAGTCCTATCCGTCTTTCTCGAAGAAAGATAATTTGATCCGCGATCAACTCGCGAACCGCTGCGGACATACCAAACCACAAGCAGGCGAGAGAAAGCATGAAAATCATGGTCTGCGTTGGGAGAAAATCGGATTTGATTTCCTGGTACGCATAGTTCATCCATTGCGCCCATGTGCAGGAACCGCTGGTATCTGTACCCGGCTCTCCCACGCAGTGCTCGCTGAGAACCATATACTCCAAAGAGGTATCAACATAGCGGAATACGATGGACATGACGATAACGAGCAGTGCTGGCTGCAAGAGGATTACCAACATACTGGTTCTATCTCGGAGTTTGACCTTTGCATATCGCGGAATCAGCGTAAAGAGCTGGCTCAAAAACACCAGCAGAGGAAAATGATTACGCTGTTCCGTATTTTCATGTTTTCGAATGATATCAAATTTTTCGGTCGCGCACTCACGCATGCCATGAAGCGGATTCTTTGAAAACTCTTCCGGCCACTTCGACTGCCCTTCTCCGAGTTTTCGAAAGATTTGATCGGTGCTCTGTACCGCAAAGAAGTCCAAGGCCTCTTGCTGAGAGCCAAAGAAAGCCAACCGACCCCCCTGAACCAAAACCAAGAGTTTATCGACCTGCATCATGATCTGTTCGGTCAAGTCGTGGGTAACCAAGAAGACCAATCGGCCTCTATCTGCCAAGGAACGTATCAAACGGACAATATCTTGTGATGCCCGCGGATCGAGACCGCTGGTCGGTTCATCGAGAAAGAGGATTTGGGTGGAACTGGAGATAAGCTCTTGTCCCAAGTTGACTCTCTTGCGCTGCCCGCCCGAAATCCCGCGGTTTAACGCATCTCCGATTCGCTGAGATCGAATGTGTACGATGTCTAACTCTTGCAAAACCCGTTCTACTTGATCCATAATTTCTTGGCGTGACGTTCCGGGTGGAAGTCGCAAGCGACCGGAATAGTACAGGCTTTCTTCAACCGTTAATTCGGGTAAGACCAAATCATCCTGTGGAACAATGCCGATCAAGGATCGATCCGCTGATAAAAGTTGGTGAAAATCTTCATTGTCGAAGGCAACCATACCAGAATCGGCCGGCGCAGTCGCATTAATCGCATTGAGAAGCGTTGTCTTACCCGCCCCAGATGGCCCTACCAACGCGATCACTTCACCCGTAAAGACGCTAAAGCTAATGTCGGTAAGCAGATTCACATCTCGAATGCGCCTTTGTAAATTCCGAATGGAAAGCGTAGATAGCTCTCGGTTTGCCTCTAGTTTGATGGAGGATCCATTTTTTGTTAGCGAGACGGGCCCGATTGAAACGGCTCGTCCTTCCTTGAGCATAAACCGCTGGATGGCCGAGGATTGATGTCGAACGGGTCTATGCTCAGCTTCGGATTGTATATACCATTCACCGGCTTGAAAGCTCAAACTTGCGTGCAACTCCTCGACAAGCGGATCCAAAAGTACAATATCACAAGCCGAACTGCGGCCGATGAGGGCAAAGGACTTTCCACTTAGAAAGGATTGGAGATCGCTTTCGCGCTTGATCAGCCCAGCCTTTTTGAAGAGTGCCATAACCAAGAGCGAATCTATACCCATTTCAATCAACTGAGAAAAGCTGTGTAAAACCTCTTGCCAAAGATCTTCCCCAGAACTTCTCGATTTGATTAGAACCAAAATGACTTCGACGAGGTGTAAAGCGTATTCCACTCCAAAACGAGAGAGAACCTCTTTGTAAAACTGCTCGTTTCCTACCAATCGAGCCCGAGAACCAAAGCGTTTGCTTTGCGCCTGCTCCGTACGCAATGTGCAAAGCGCGAAATTGCTTGGACTCAGAAGAAATTGCAGTTCTTCTTGAATTAAATTGCGATCCAAACCAAGTCGTCGTTCAAACTCATCGATTAAGATGCCCTGTTCGACATCCAGCCAGGGAGTTTGAAAAATCCGCTGGATGACCAACAAGGCCGTTGCTATCTCTTCACGTCCACTCGACATCGTTCCTTATTTGTAGGTAACAGCGAAGGCAATACCCGTTCCCTCTGCTTCCTCGGAGATACTGGATGCATAAACCGCAATGTAGTAGGTCTGCGTTTCCTTTGCTTTAAATTCGATTAGGGGCTCTCGGCTTTGATCCGAGTCTCGCGCAAGTTCTTCACCCGTCGCATTGTGAAGGACGATGTCCAAATCGTTGGAATCCTTATCGCCACAAACCATAAACTTGTACTCGTTGCCTTCGTACAGCGTGACCAAAAATACGCGGTGTGCTTCTTCTTCGAGCGTGATGGTCGTGGCGGTTCGTACCGCCCAACCGCCTTCGTAGCCTGACCAAATTTTTTCACGCAAACAGTTTTCCGCTTCTTTTTCATCTGCGTATGCCGGAGAAGCCAGGAGGCTCGCGGCGCCAATCAGTAGAACAGAACAAAATCTAGATATGAATTTCATGTATCAGCCCTCAGAGAAGAAGTAGAACTTCGGTGGTGTCACTTTGAATCGCTTTTACATCGGCTTGGCTCAATGTTTCTTTCGATGCGATCTTTTTTAGGTTCAGAAGGGTAAACTCAAGCTTTTGAACGATCTCGTCCGGCGCTTTTTTTGTTCCCTCCCGTTGAACGTACTTTAGGAAGTAGTCCACAACCTGCGGCTGCTTGAGCAGGCGCGTCGCGGAGTCGTATTTCTGTTCTTCGTTGATCGCACCCGCAACCAAATTGGCTCCCTTGAGCCAAGAACCAGCTTGAACGAGTGGAACAACCCACTTTCCAAGTTCTTTTTCTAGCTCCGGTACCATAATGCCCGCCAACTGATCCATATCTCTCAAGAGATCATCGCGACTCTTTGCATCGGTCTTGATGTTGGAGGTCATCGTATCGATCGTTTTCAGAAACTTTTCACCGGCACCCAATTTGGTAAAGCCTTGCTTCAATGATTCTAAATGCGCGAGCATCTTAGGCTTGGGTGCTGTTTTTACCGTGAGGACTAATTCTGCGAGAACCACACCACAACGTATAGCCAACTGATCTTTATTGTCCGTATTCATCGAAATCGATTTTTCAGAAAGAGCCAAATCACCGAGTTTGGACTGCAGTCCGGCGCGGTTCAACGCTTTTTGCATTTCGGCTGGGGAGGGAACCAACGCAATCTCTTTCACGTTGCTCGGATTGATGTTGTTTATGTCTAGCTTAAAGACCTTTTTTTCTTGCTTGGTTGCTGGGTCTTTCTTCTCGGCGGGATCGCTATCCCCGCAGCCCAGTAATAAGACCAAAGCTAAATAACCGTATCGCTTCATAGAGTGGCTCCTTCTGACAATTGGCATATGATGGATTGTATAATATTAATTGGATTAAATTCAAAAAGTAAAAATATATATCAATAGAGACTTGGGTATTCTTCGGTATTCCCCAAAAAAAGTTCAGTTTTTATTTTTTTGCCGTACACATTAAAGCACCCTTATCTTCTTGAATCGATATGCGCCCAAAGTTCGCCTCTTTGAGCAAAGAGTTCAGCCTTTCTTTTTTGCGACGAATGGTACTCCATCCCAAAAATTCACAGAAGAAAGCTGAATCTATCGTTGTAGACAATGCTATGAGCAAGAGAACCCCCTCGGGTTGCAAGGCTTCGCTCACCTTACGTAAAAGTCCCAAGGCAAGATCATCTGCCAAGTAATCTAAGAGCGAAACGATCACAAACAGATCTTGCTTTTCTTCAAACGTTCCCTGGGTAGAAAAATCTTCCCAAGACTTGATACGCTGAAAGCGATAAGAGGATTTTCCATAGTGTTGCAGCCCTACATTGACACAACCAAAACTGTGTAAATTGTCCGAATAAAAATGCAACACACCTCTTTGGGAGGCCATTAAGGGATACAGCAATGCGAACATCGAGCCCGTCATATCGTTAACGACGCTCAACTGGTGTAATTGATTAAAATCCAGGGCTCGAATTTCTTTCTGTAGCCATTGAAACATTTCTCGGTATGCATTCGGGGTAGGAAGATCCAATACAACGCGATTTAAAATCTCCGGAAGAGAATCCGCCCGATTGGGTTTGGTAAGAACTTCAGCCATGAGATTGGGGGATTCCGTGTACTGCGCATCCTTTAGTTCACGATAGACTTTGGTTTGCTGAAGTACATGATCAAAATAAGGTCGTATACTCTGCGCAATGCGCTGACGTTGCCCCTGATCCCAAAAGCGATTTAGCAACGTGCACAATTGCTCGAAAACGTCCAAGGCACCCTTTGATAATTCTTCCCTGATCTCTTCCAGTTGCTCTTCGTTTTGATGGATAAACAGTTCTTCTGTTGTTTCTACTTCCAAAGAAAAATCGTGCTTGTTGAATTCTTCCTTCCCTTTTTTGGATTGATACTGTCGCATTTCTTCTCGAATTGCATCAGCAATCTCTGCATTTTTAGCTTGTGCAAATAGAAATATTTCGTCGAGACGATTGGCCAACACCATCCCTTGGTAATCTGCTTTTTTTGCCAAAGGAGAACCCTTTTGAAAGAAATTTTGGCTCTGCGATCTTCTCGTATTTGCTGTAAGGCGCTCCGCTAGGGTCAACCCGAGATTCCGATAGAACAAAACGGCCTGTGTTTTCTTTTTCTCCAGCCAAACCTCGAAAAGTTTTGCCTTGAAACGAATGCAGATCGTTTCACCAACCGAAACAATGGTCGCTGATCGACTGGCTCCAAGCAGAAAAGACAGTTCCCCGATCAACTCACCGCGCCCCAATCGTATTTCACTGGAAAAAGATCCACGCTTCAATTCGACTCGAACTTCACCGTCTTCGATAAAATACAGATCGCGATCTTGTTGGTGTTGAAAGAGTATGATGTCGCCATCTTGAAAACGAAGCGTATCAACGCATGGCAAAATATCCTTCTCTTTCAAAAATGCCCGCATGAGATTGTTGAGTTGTGATTGAAATTGCATAGTACCGCCAAGGGATCATTATCAGATAATCTGTCGGATTTTTCAAGGCAAGAGAAGAGCAATAATCCTACTTTTGAAATCATCCACGGTTCTACAAAATCAAATTGGTGGTGTTGAGACTAAAAATTGCTCATATCAGAGATGACGACGATCGGACAATCGGCTATTTTCAACATATAAAACCAAGTTGGAGTCCTCAATATGGAACAAATAATTCAAGACATTATCCAAAAACTCTATTCTGCCTCGGAAGAAGAGTGCGAAGCGCTCAAAGAAAAACTAATCTCGCTCGCACAAACGTATGGAAAAGCCAATGTGGTCTCTTGCCTCGAGACCAAAAAAAGAGCTGAACTACTGGCGGTTCAATGGGAGATAGATGAGGTGCTCGAAATTCTAAACCCTCCGAAAAAAGTCGAAGAAGAAGTCGATGACCCCAGCACGCGCCGACTTCGTGGTTCCGAACTGGAACTTCGATACGCCGACCCCCAAGGAATTCGACTCTTTAGCTCTAAGGTTGATTCTCGCTGGGTGGTATCCCAAATGGACCCCAGAACCGGCGGCGTCATGCAGCAAGAAATCGCTGCAGAGCAGGCGGACCAGCTCATAATGCGGCTTGCGGGCTCTCCGTACTGGATCAAGCCACCGGAACCAAAAATCTAGCCGACGTACCTTTTATCCCATTACGCAACACTCGAACCGATTCGAACATGGTGATACATTAATTCTACAAACTTGAACAATATTTCTTCACATATATATTCTTCTCATCCGTTAAGATACGATCAAGTTGTTTTATAGGTTTTTCATATGCGAATTCGCACTCTCCTCTTACTTATCTGCCTTATCTCGCCCATATTGGTTTTGTATGTCCCTGTTGCGCAAGCCCAAGAGCAGAGTTTTTCAAAAACGCAAGCCTACCTACTCCACGGACCAACCCCTTATGTAGATGGTAAAACAACACTACACTACTATTTTGCACTCATCAACAAAGACGGCTCGGCCTACACGGGATTCAAAGGAGAGGCGAGTCTTAGTTCCGGAGACAAAGGCAAGCTTGAAGAACTCGAGCGCGGACTCTATCATTTCGAAATCACTCCAGCTGCCATTCCGGAGCGAAAAACGATTCGACTCTCGATAAAAGGCAACGGCGACAATGGAAAGATATCACAAGGCTGGGATGTTCTTTGGCTCCCCTATGTCACAGGAAACCTCACCATTCGCAGCAATACCAAAACGCTTCTTCTGACCAAAGGCGCTTCCGCACCTCTCGAAATTGAATTTCAAGGTACAGAGCCCGAAAAGGCTGATCTCATTTTCAAAGTGACAACCGGCAAAGTCGATCAAGTCAAGAGTCTTGGCAAAGGAAAATACAGCGCTGTCTTTCGAACCAATCCCAAAAAACGCTATCCGCAATTCGCTCTCATTTCCGTTGCCGATGCGCGCAACCCGGAAGAAATATACGCGACCACCGTGATCTCCTTGGCCAAAAAAATAAAATTGCCCGTGAAATCCATTCCCAATGCAGAAGTAACCATGGAGTTGTTGGGCAAGAAGTATGGCCCAACAAAATCGACTTCGAATGGAAAAGCGACCTTCTCCCTCACCGTACCTCCTGGTGTGAGTATGGCAACCCTAACGGCCACGGCGAAAGGGAAGACGAGAACCGACGAGATCGATTTAAATATCCCGAGTCAAA
>JAYYRF010000723.1:0-5369 GCA_036127535.1 Myxococcota bacterium
AATGCGGCTGACTGCGTGCTCAAGTCGATACCGTATCGATGGAGGTAGAGATTAATGGCGCTTCCAATCGCAACACCGACCAAACCCGCAATCAGTCCCATGGACATCCCCTCAAAGAGTAACAAAAGCGCAATTTGTACCCTTTGAAATCCCAGTGCGCGTAAGGTGCCTAGCTCAGGGATTCGCTCATAGGTGGCCATCAAAATGGTGTTGGCGATCCCTGTTGCTGCGATTGCCATTAAAATAAGGGAGAGGAAGTGCAAAGCTCTTCTTCGGATTCGATTGAGGTGGAGAAGATCTTCGATTTCATCGATGGCGGTGGAAGCCTTCCAATTCGGAATCTGGAGTTTCTCTTTCCACACCGCTGCTTGTTCTCGAGAATCGATCCGCAAAGAGACGTGGCTTCTCTCTCCTTGTATTTGTAAGAGGGTTTCGGCTGTAGACAAGGGCATCCACAGGGTGAAGGCATTGAGCGCGGCGTTGTGGCTGTCTACGATACCGCTAATCGTATATTGCATCGCATTGATGGCGCCTTGTTGAGAGCGCGTTTCCAAAAAAATGCGGGTACCCGGTTCTAGGGTGAGGAGTGCGGCTAAACCCGTTCCCAAAGCGATTTCGTCGGGTTTTTGCGGCCAGGAACCATCGACCTCCCACGTTGGGATATCAAAGACGGATGCGCGTCTTTCGGGGTTGTATCCAATGGCTTTGATTTGCATAGAGTCGGTTTCGTGAATCAGTCGCGCCCGAAAGAACAAACGATCTGTCCACGGTATGTTGTCGCTTTCGAGCACCCGTTTGAGCTCAGAGGGGGGGATTTGAATCTTGTTGAGGGGAAAGTTGCGCCCGTCGACGGGATAGTCGTTCGGACGAAGAAGAACATCCCCCACAACGGCTTCTTCTTGGACACGGATCAGGTTTTCGTCAATACCGTTTACGAATCCATTTCCTGCGATCAAGGCGGCAACACCGACAACAATGGCCACGCTTGATATAGCGTTTCGACGCTTATTCCGCGAAAGATTCCGGAATCCGAGTTGCAGAAGGAGAGAAAGAGTCACGAGAAATAGAGGCCTGTTGAGCGGAGAGATACTAGATATCTATCGAGATATCTCCCCCGTTGAGCTTCCAAGACCGAAAGCCTCCTTCCATCGATAAAACGTTCGTGTATCCCATTTTTTGAAGGCTGTCTGCAGCCAGCGCAGAGCGGTATCCACCACCACAATACAAAATCAGTTGTTCATCTAGATTTCGGTAGCGTCTTTCAATGTCCCGTTCGATGACTCCTTTTCCAATGTGTCGTGCGTTTGGAATGTGGCTCAATAAGTATTCGCGCTCTTCGCGTACATCGATAATATTAAACAGTTTTCCATATTTCATATCCTCCAACAGTTTCTCAACGCTAATCTCTTTTATGCGCGTCTTGGCGTCATCGACCAAATTTAGAAATCGGATAGAGTGCTTTTTTGCTCGTGGCATTTTGGGGCTCCGGTTTTTGGATATTCAAAATTAACCGATTTTGTCTGGGTTTGTCGATTTTTCTCCCGGATTGAAAGACACTTTTTATTCTCCAAATCTTGTTTTGGGCTGGAAGGGAAGGACGTGATATTGTGCTCTAGAACTACAAACTCTTCTTTACCCGTTCGGATGGTTGCATGTTTATTCTTATGGTTTCTCTCACCAATGTTTTGGCCGCGGAGTTGTCTCGTTGTCAAAATCTGAAGCAATTACACGATGAGCCTTTCCATGTACCAAAAGTATATGCGCCCAAATTATATGCTCTACAGAAGATACCGTATTCTGTTTTGAAGGAAGGTGGTGTCAAAGACAATGCGGAATGGATTATATCAGACCATTCCATTTGGCTATCGAATACCGAGGCGAAGGATGAGTTCATGCAGACCGTTGTGGAAACCTTGTGGCCGAAGGCCGTTTCCTACACGCTGCGCGAAACCATGTACATTGAGACGACGCACGGTCAGTGGACGATGCGGACGGAATCCGGTGGCTTGCTGCTCTCTACACAGGGACAAAAACCTGATATCCCTTCTTTTTGGGGGGAGGCGATCAACGGTTGTCAATTGGGACTCTCCTCGGTGAACATACCGTATTCGTCCAATTTGTTTCAGGGCAAACGCGCTGTCCTCGCGTATCGATATAACGATGCAAAAATACAACTCAAAGTAGAGAGAGAGGGTACGGTGCCGAAGGCTTTTCGTAAAAAACCCGCGGTTTTCCCTTCGGTGGGGACAACCCAAAAGCCGCAGGTTGCGATGAGCTTCGGTGAATCACCCATCGCATTGTTGCGGGAGAGTGGTATTGGTACCGCTTTCCAAATGAGTGAAAAAGACCTGAAGGCGATAGAACGAAAGCTCAATGTACCCAGTGGCGCGGTCGCGGCTCAATTTTCCGATGGTGGGATGGCTGCAGCCATTCCGGTTCGTGGCTGGTTTGGATGTAAAACACCGGCATGGCAATTGTGGTGGGGGGTCAAGTCTGCTTTGAAGAGGCAAACCTTCGAAAAAACCGCGAAACATACGTTGCGTTTTGTTATGGATGGTAAAGAGATGCATCTTTTTGTGGAGAAGGGGATGATTTTTATCGCCTCCTCCCAAGTCCTTCTCTCGGAGTTGGTCGATAACAGTACCCCCACTTGGTTTGCGGATACCGTACTCGAAGAGAAGTGGAATGTCGTTGGACGAACCGAACTTCCTCCCAGTCTCTTTCTTTTGATCGGACCTTTGCAACGAATCGATTTGGGCCTGTCGATGTACGATGGAGCATGGGTGTTGCAATTCCGACCGTACACTTCTTCCAAGGCACCTCCGCAAAGATTGTTCTTGGGCTATTTTGCAACCTTGCAGTCATCGCTCATGCCTGTGCGAAGAGATACTCCTCCTTCTGCCGTCGATATCGTTCTCAAGAAGGTGGCTCAATTAGAAGCGACATGGATGGAGGAGCAGCAGCGTCATCTCGTTTGGGCTAAAAATACACCACCCCCCGAAGCCTTGGTAGACATATTGGAGGAGAAGAGCATATCCGTATGGGTTGAGGACGCTGAACACCTAAGAATCTTCGCGGAAGCTTCCAATGGGGATGTTTGGGTTCGAGAGAAGGGACTCACGATGCCATACCAAGACAATGAGTAGATAAAATGCGACATAATATAGACGTGCATTAAAATCCTTGTTATTACATTGGGCTAAAATTTTGCTTTGGAGTTGTGCCATGACAACCGTCCTTGCCGATCGTTTTCGCTCTGCCCTCCCATCGGGGATTGACTTTTGTTCCTTGCGCTACACGGAAGAAACCACTGAAACCATTACTTTTCGAAAAGGGATCTTGCAGCCTCTTTCCGAAAGCAATGACTCAGGATTCATGGTCATCGTACATCACGACGGTGGTTTGGGGTATGCCGCTTGTGCAGACACTTCGATGACGGGCATTCGGCAGACCATCGATAAGGCCAAAGAGTGGGCGCTTCGTTCGAAAAGAAACGCTTTGTTTTCTACGTCCGACCTCAATCTTCAGAATCCAAAGGGTCGCTATCAGACCAAGGTGGAGACTTCGTGGTCTTCTTTGGGGTTGTCCGAAAAACTCGACATGATTCAAGGGGTTGAGAAACGCTTGGCCATCGATCCGAAAATCGTCGACACCAGCGCATCGATTATGTCGATTCGAAATCGCACGACCTATCTCACTTCTGGTGGAGGAGAAGTCTTTCAATCCCTTGAAATGCTTGCTCCCGATATGAGGGCGGTTGCCAATGTGGGTACCGAGACTCAGATCAGAAGTTTTGGTTCCAGAGGAATGTCCCAGCAGGGAGGGGTTGAAATATTAGGTCGCGTTGGTTTCTTTCAAGCTCCGGAACAGATTTCAACCGAAGCGCTGCAGTTGTTAGAGGCGCCGGACTGTCCCTCTGGAAAAATGGATCTCCTTCTGTGTGCGGATCAGATGATGCTCCAAATTCACGAATCTATCGGGCATCCATTGGAGATCGACCGGATTCTTGGAGACGAGCGGAACTATGCCGGAACGAGTTTTGTGACGCCGGATATGTTTGGTTCCTATCAGTACGGTTCCTCCTTACTCAATGTAACCTTCGATCCTACGATCGAGAATGAGTTTGCAACCTATCTCTACGACGATCATGGCAGCAAGGCGGAGAGACGGTTTCTCATCCGCGATGGTATTCTTGTAGCGGGGCTTGGCGGTGCCATTTCTCAAGCGCGCTCTAAAATTCCGGGGGTTGCCAACTCTCGATCTTCCAGTTGGAATCGACCACCAATCGATCGTATGGCGAATCTCAACGTAGAACCCGGTGATCAGACGATGGATCAGCTCATCAGCAGCATTGAGAGAGGCGTGCTGATGAAAACCAACAATTCTTGGTCGATCGATGATTCGAGAAATAAATTTCAATTCGGATGTGAATTTGGACAGTACATCGAAAACGGTCAAATTCAGCACATTGTCAAAAACCCGAATTACCGAGGTATTTCAGAATCCTTTTGGCGAAACCTGCGGGCTCTGGGTGATCGAAGCACCTTGGAAGTTTTGGGCACCCCGTACTGCGGAAAAGGAGAACCCAATCAGATCATACGCGTAGGACACGCCTCTCCGGCTTGTCTGTTCAGCAACGTAGAAGTGTTCGGAGGAGCCTAGAATGCAGACCTACTTTTATCAGCTCTCGGATCTTCTCCAGTCGCGGCTCAGCGGTTCTGAAATGTTTACCGTAAGCTTTGCGGGAGAAACATCTAATTTTGTACGATTCAACAAAGCCAAGGTTCGTCAGCCGGGTACGATTACCCAGCAGTCCGTTTCCATTCGTCTCATTGAAGATGGTCGTCACGCGAGTATTTCCGTCGATTTGAGCGGTTCTTTGGAAAAAGACACCGTTCTTTTGGAAAACGTTCTTACGAAACTTCGCGAACGATTGCCGTATTTACCACAAGACCCACATCTTCTCATCAATCAGACGGTTTCATCTTCTGAGCGAATCGATCCGAACCAACTAATACCAGCGGCAGACATGGTCGATCAAATCAGTACATCGTGTTCCGGGTTGGATATGGTTGGAATTTTGGCTTCGGGTTCTCTTTGCTTTGGTTTTTCCAACTCCCTGGGGCAACGAAATTGGTTTTCGACCAGCAATTTTAACTTAGACTGGTCTTTGGTCTATTCTACCGACAAAGCGGTAAAAAGTACCTATGCCGGTCGAGAATGGTCGAACGCCGGGTTTGCATCGAAGATGGAGATGGCACGCAAGAAGCTGCAAGCCCTCGCAAAGCCGGCCAAAAAGCTACAACCCGGTCAATATCGCGTTTTTTTGACCCCGGAAGCGCTTTGGGAGATTCTATCTTTGATGAATT
>JAYYRF010000724.1:0-4616 GCA_036127535.1 Myxococcota bacterium
AGTGACCTTGTCCGAGGAGAAAAATGGGGTGGGACTTCGATATCTGCACGTTTCGACCCTTTCAACATATCATGCAAGCACTCCGCAACGAGCAAATGGGGAGGACGCGATTCACAAAATAATTGGTACATCACCAATGTCAATGCATACAGATCAGACCAAACGTTGGGTGGAGCACCGTGTAAGATTTCTGGTGCAGAATAATGGGGGGTACCCAAAGAAGAATAAGTAGGCTCTCCGCGAAAATAGGCCAAACCAAAGTCGATAAGAACAAGCCTACCATCTGAAGCGAGTAAAATATTCTCCGGTTTAATGTCTCGGTGTGTGATATTTTTTTTGTGCATATACGATATCGCATCTATTAACGATAAAAAATGCTGCTCGATTTGTGCACCGGAAAACGCGCCCAAATGCGACAAGAGAGAGCCGCGAGCATGTCTCTCTAAAACCAAAGCTGGCATACCGTTCAGCTCAAATTGATCGATCAAAACCACTATATTGAGATGCTTCAAGGAAGCCAATATTTTGGCTTCTCTGTGCATCAATACGCCAGCTTCTTTAGCGATTCCCACTTTAATAACAACCCAAGTGTCTTCTTTATACGCCACAAACAGAGCAGTCACACCATTTTCATAAAGCAGTGCTTCTAGTTCATACCCATGAATGGTTTTGGATATAAGTTGGGATGCTTTTTGCATGTACGTTACTGCTCTTCAATGATCGTTCTCAAGGCACGTAGGACTTTATTTTTATCTTCTGCGCGAAGTAAGGAGAGCTCTATCAAAATTAGTCGCGGATTGTTTGAATCTGGATAGAGTCCATAAAAATCCGCAACCCAAGGCGCACTGGGGAGCCAAGCGACGACACGAGCCTCGACCTCCAAAAGGGTGATACCTTGTGGAATCCAGCAACGAATCTTCGTGCTGAAGTGCCCCGGAGGTGTCACTTTCAATGTATGAGACAAGAAGAAGCGATTGGGTACGATCATCGTTTGCTCACGACCGTCCTTCAATGTGACACAGCGCCAAGATCGATGTTGGACCCTTCCGGCATATCCTTCTAACTCGATCCAAGCGCCGAGAACCACTCTATGCTCGACCAAAATCAATAACGAAGCATAAGCATCTTGTACCAACGTATGGAAGGAAAAGCCAATACCGATCAAGAGAGCCAATGCAAACCATTGCTGTGAAACTTCAGACATCGATGATACCAATCCGAGTAGCACAGATAATAATATCAAAGGCTGTATCCAATTCCGATACTTGTGTAACGTTTGCAGACGAAACGAAAATTGCAAGAGAACAAAGGCGAGGAGTAACCAAGGTATTGTAGATGTTACGGGCCAGTACGGTAATTGAAACCAAGATTCCGTGGCTGTGTTGGCTATCGCTTGCTGTGTAAGGATCAAAATCATAACCATCCTCTTTCTTTAAGTAGCGAGCATAGGCTGTATCGAATCGCAGGGTTTAGAACCCAAAATTGATTCTGAGCTTCAATCCAGCCGCGGTTGGACAGCGCATGTATGTTTGCACGCGCTTCCACGACGGTAGAGCAAAACCAAAGTTGAGCAAGAGGTATATCGACCCATCCATTAACCAGTATCTGACGGAGTAAAAGCAATTGCTCACCCGATAGACGTTCCAAATGTGCTCGAATGGAGTGAGAGTGATTTCGGAGATAGATAACCCCCTCTTGATCGTCAATGGATTCAAATGCTGAAAGCCATTGTAAAAAACCCTCTTCTAAGTCGCCTTCACAACGTTGGTATAAGATTCGAAAAAATTCTTTTTGTGGGTCTTCACGACCCAAAACACGATCTTTAACTTGTGCCAATTCATGCTTCTTGGGATACTGCAAACGATAGCCGCTGAGTTGATGACGTGCGAGAATAATCTTCTCTAGCTCGTTCCGAGAGAGTAACGGAAGCTCATAATGGGTGGTAATGTAATTTTTCAATAAAAAGGCTTTGGAAAGCGTATTCCAAACAAATTCATCTTCTGCTAAAATCCAGGTCTGCTCAGGATGCAAATCGATATGCTGAATCAACTTTCGCAGGGGACAATCTTCATCGTTTCTTCCTCGAAAGAGCCAGCGTAGCCCAATGATCATCATTACAGGATTTTCAATCGGAAGCTCGTCTTCTCCGATTAAGCGACTGGGTTCAACAACTTGAATTTTGCCGGTATAGGTTTGTGCAACACTGTGGGCAATCGCACAGACTTCCGCATATGGACCGGTTAATAAATATACGCCAGATTGTTGTATATCACTGAGCAGTCGCTTCCTAAGAGAAGTACGAGAGGGTAATAGCGAGATATTGTCGCTCGAATCTGCTTCCATGAGACGAAGATAAAAGAGAAAGTCTTTTTTGAGTTCCTTGCGCGGATGCAACACCTCTAATTGGTCTTGCTCCGTCAGTAATGCGTATGCGATAGAGCGCAATCTATGCAGCGGTTCTCGAACGATCGGCCAAATAGATGGTGGAGATACGCTTGATTCAAAGGGTGCCTGCCGCGCTTCGCTCAGAACAACCAGTTGGGCACACAAATCTTCAATATAATCCGTGACACGGTGTGGGTACTCTTGTTTAGCAAATTGCTCCCTCTGTAATTCTGACCGATTATGTATGCGATCGGTTGTATTCAACAGAGCATCCTTTCCGACTTCAAATGTGTCGCGGTTGAGGATTGTTTGACGAAGATTGTAGTCTGTGACTTGAATCAGTTCCTCGTATACAGAGATCAGTTCCTTGAAAGAAGCAAATATCTCCTCCCACAATTGTTCGTAAGACGGAAGGATGCGTGATTCTAAAATCGTACGAAGAGAGGAACGAATCGGGACGGTTTGCAGCGAGACTTCGGTCAAATGCTTCCAAGAGTACGAAGTCACTGTAGGCAACAAAGTCAAATTCTGCGGGAAACGCCGAATTAAAGATCGCGTGTCTGATAGACCACTGCTTTGACCAAATGTTACGGCTTTTTCTCCCTTGGAGACAATTTGACGGATACCATCCAAGAGCGACTTGGTTTGATGTTCCAACTCATCAAAGGCACCTTGTTGTAGGAGGGGCTCCATATCCGTTTTCCATTGCTTCAAAACGTGATCATATTCTGTGCAGGACTCTACAAACGAGGATACATGCGACCAGCGTTCCTCCAGAACATTCCAAAGTTCACCTTTGAGATTCCTTTGTAGTAGATCTTTTTGAAATTGATAGAAGGCATGCGCCCAATGTGCTTCTACAAAGGACTCGATATTCGGTTTGTCTATTCTGAGCGCCTGTACCCCTTTGTTGCGCTCTGTGAAGGCCATTCCAAGCTGTCGGGAAGAGAGCCGAAAAGTCCCTAAATGAATCAGATCCTGACAGAATTGACGATGGTGCCACGCTAAAATATCTTCTAATGTTTCACCGACTTGGTCGATATCGTCTAAACATTTCGCGAGCAAATCGCGATCCTTCGTCGATAAGCCCCGCGCGATCTTCTCTTCTACAGCGATCAGATCTTCGCCAAAGGTAATAAATTCAACGAGACAACGAGCACTCAGATGGTAACGAGCAGCATTACGAACATCTATGACACGCGTTCTCTTGAGAACATTGGATAGTGTTCGAGCAAAGCCTTTGCGAAAGGAGACATAGGCAGAGTCGCCTGCTTCTGGCATAAAACTAATCGCCTCAAAGGGAAGCTCTTGATTATCGGACGACATGTCCGCAATCGTATCCAATCGATACAGTGTATTTTCAGAATCCCATGTTTGAAGCATATTTCGAGACGATAGTGTGCGAAAAGCCTCTCCCCAATCGATATCTTCGCGCTCTAAAACCAACTGAATCTCTCGCTTTCTGCGAGAGAGGATGTCTTTTGTCGTCTCGGAATGCAACAAACTCAATTGGGTTCGTACGGTTGTGAAAACCGTCAATAACTCATCGTGCACGGCTGGGGGTTCGAACCATCCTTTCGCACGTACCTTTTGGGCTCCATCGGAAGTGGAGATGCTGTCCTTTGGTATTTCACCCGCCAAAGCCAAACTGCTTTGGAGCATAGCGGGACCGATAATTTCGTTGATCGCAACGCCCGCCAAGATGAAAGAGAAGAGTTCTGCGCCCAAGTCTCCTCCCAACGTACTTTGGAGCATTCCCGCCAAAGTAATTGCGAGTCCAGCCTGAGACACAAACCCCATCCATCCGTATTTTCGAGACCCCTCATCCGCATTAAAGATGGTCGCGCCCGCGCGCACGCCCACGAAAAAAGCACCGGCACGAATACCGGAGAGAAGAATCGCAGGAACCGCCATGATCGCCACCTTGTCTAATTCCAAATGGGCACCCGCCAATGTAAAAAACACGACAAAAACCGGAGTGGAGAGACGCTCAACCTCCTTGATCAACTTGTCGCCATACTCAGACCAATTGGAAGCAAAGAATCCTGCAGCGATGAACATCAAAGCAGATTCGAGATGAAAGTGATCGCACAGAAATGAAACGGTATAAATGAGAGCTGTCAAAAAGAGCAGTATCTCAGCGCCAATATATTTTAGGTACAAATGCATAAGCCAACCCAGCCCGAGACCGAGTATGGCGGAGAGAAAGATGAGCAAGATAGATTGCAATA
>JAYYRF010000725.1:0-5152 GCA_036127535.1 Myxococcota bacterium
CGTCGGGAAACAAGGCTCGTCGAGATCTTTTAGTAGGGTATTGAGCCGCTCGAGATGATGCTTTACATGCAAGGACACTTGCTCCCAAAAAAAGCGGTTCCCTTTCCCCAAAAGCACTTCCTTGGAAGCGTTTCGATACAAATCGTCTTGCGTTTCCATGGAGGGTTCGAGCAGAAACCGCTCTCCTGCATAGCAACGGGAAAACAGAGCAAATAATTCTATGGGCGTTAGATATCGTCGAAAAAAGCGCTCTAATCTCTGTTCCATCATCATCTCATCGCAAGTCTTTTGATCATAGGACAAAAACTGTCATTGCCCTTTCTCTCATTCACAATTAACGCCTTAAGCAAGTGAAAAGAAGAAATATGCGATTTCAATTACGAGACTATCAAAAAGCAGCCATCCACTCTGTTATACAATGCCGCAAAGAAGGCTATCGACGGCTGCTCGTTTGCTTACCGACCGGTGCGGGTAAAACGGTCATTTTTAGTGAACTGTGCCGTTTGGCGAAGCGAAATGTCTTGGTTCTCGCACACAGAGAAGAACTGCTGGAACAGGCAAAGGAAAAAATCGAGCGCATGACAGAAGGCAAGGCCATTGTCAGTATCGAACAAGGCAACCGAAATGCCACAAAGGAGAGCAACGTTGTGGTTGCATCGATTCGCTCCCTTCGAAGCGAACGTTTGGGAAGACTCCGCAAAGAAAAAGACTTTGGTCTTGTCATATATGATGAATGCCATCATGCTGCCGCAGAGGATAACATGCGGGTTCTTCGTGAACTACGATGCTTTGATGGAGACTGGGACGGCACCCTTCTTGGTTTTACCGCTACCACGACCCGGGCTGACGGCATTGGACTGGGAGAGGTATTTGAGCTGATCGCATATGAACGAAACATTTTGGACATGATTCGGGAAAAATACCTGGTTCCGCTCAGAGGTTATCGCATCAATACGGCGATAGACCTTCAAAATATTCTTTCCGAGAGCAGTGAAGAATTATCGGAGGCCATCGATATCGAATCTCGAAATGCACTGGTTGCGCGTTCGATTCAAGAGCTTGCCCGCGATCGACGAACCATTGTTTTTTGCGTTTCGGTAACCCATGCTCTCAATTTATGTAAGTCCCTGAATGCACTGGGCATACCAACCGGTGTCGTGTATGGTGCCATGCCCCGAGACAAACGCAGTGAGACACTCAAACGCTTTCGACAAGAAAAATTAAGCGTATTAACCAATGTAGGAGTTCTTACGGAAGGATTTGATGATCCCGGAGTCTCCTGTATCGCAATGGCCAGACCGACGAAATCAGAATCGCTGTATGCGCAGTGTATCGGTCGCGGAGCCCGTCTGGCACCCAATAAGACCGATTGTATCGTATTGGATTTCGTAGATCTATCGGATTTGAGCCTCATCAATCTACCCTCCCTCCTCGGACTTCCCAAAGAACTCAACCTGCAAGGAGAAGAGGTAGCCGAGGCCGTTGATCTTTACCAGCAACTCCGATTTGACTTCCCGGGTTTCGAACTGGAGGCCACAGAGATTACCCTACAAGAGATTAAAACACGGGCTGAGAGCTTTGATCCTCTGACCATGGAACTCCATCCCGATGTGGTTGCCATCACGCCAAATGGATGGTTCTCTTTGGGAAAAAAAGGGTTGGGACTCTACTTCTTTCGCAAAAATGGTCGTCTATCCAAAGCGGAGATCCTAAATCGAGGAAAGCGTAAAAAAGAGCGCTATCATATCCTTATCGACAACCAGAGAGTCGCGGCTTTTTCTAAAATTCTCGATGCAGTAGAGGCGGTAGACTACGAAATTGAGCAAATGGGTCGCACGGAATCGAACACGGCGCACGATGAAGCACAGTGGCGTCAAGAACCTCCTCCCATCGAAATACAGCGTGCCCTACAAAACCTGACACCGCCTCGGAGCGCGAACAATCTCTCTGACGCATTGGGCTATCTATGCTATGCCTCGCATCACGACCAAAAAATACCACGACCGGAGCGCGGTCGCGGTTGGCCACCCAGCCTAAGCAAAGATTCAACGACTTAATTTACGCTGGCTTGGCGTGGTAGCTCTTCTTCACCCATCAGGCTGATCCTGACTTTTTGAATCATACGCGGCGTGGCGTCAATAATCGTTAAGCGCGCATTTTTGAAGTGGAAACTCTCCCCCACTTTCGGGATGCGTCCAAACTCTTCCAAAACAAACTCTCCGATTCTCAGCTCTGGAAAATCGATCTTTAAAATATCACCCACATCGATCGCATCTGCCTCTGCAGATGCAATGACCTCATTGGACGATAGAATTTTGATGTCTTCTTGTTCAACGTCGGTTTCGTCGACGATATCCCCAACGAGCTCTTCCAGTACATCTTCCAGCGTTAAGACACCGAGAACCGTACCAAAAGCATCGACCACAATGGCCAAATGTTGCTTTGTTCGCTTGAAATGCTTCAAAAGAGCGCTGCCCGATACAGAATCGGGAATAAAGGATGGGGGTTTGGCAAGGCTTTGCACGTCAATGTGCATACGATCTTCGGCCAAGGCTTCGAGTATATCTCTCAGATGTACGACGCCAATAATCCGGTCTAAAGACCCCTCATGAACCGGCAATCGCGTGTGCGTCATTTGCATAACTTGCTCTTGGATCTTACCGAGACTCATACGACCATCCAGCGCATCTACCCTTGCGAGCGGCGTCATAATGTCCCAAGCGGTAACATCGTTGAGATCGAAGACGCGTTGAATCATATCGCTTTCATTTTTTTCAATGACACCGCTTTGTAGCCCCAATTCTGTTAGGGCTAAAATTTCCTCTTCCGATGTAACATTCTGTTGAACCCCCAACCAGTTCGAGACCGGAAGGGTAATCTTCTCGATAAACCAGATCAACCCAAACAGAGAGCGACTCAACAACAGAATAATCGGTGCCATAAATAGAGAGATTTGTACGTTTCGACTCTCGCCGACGGTCTTTGGAATGATCTCTGCAAAGATAATAACCAGCAAGGTCAGAATCGCAGAGATAACACCAACAGCAGACAAACGGCCGTCTAGGAAGGGCGTATCACTAAAGTGATTCTCAGCCAAAACACCAACCACAATCGAGCCAATAATATTCGCGATGTTATTGATGATAACAATGGCCATAATCGGACGTGAAATATTATCTTTCACTTTTCTTAGGGCTTTGGAGCCTCTGCGGCCTTCTTGCTCCAATGCAATGACTTTACTTTGCGGTATGGCGAAAAGAGCGGCCTCTGTACCAGACGCCATCGCGGAGAAAAGAAGCAACAGTAAAATAACAATCGTTATTTGAAGCATTGGCGCCCCAGGATAACATCCGATGCTGCGAAAGGATGGCTTTTCGGTGATACAATAAGGAGAGGTAATCGAGGCTCAGGTTCGTCGGGCTCAAGCGATTGGTTCTCAATTCCCTGTACTGGACAGGCTTTTGATCTTGATGTGTACAAAGCGTTGTTTAGATTGGGTTGAAGTAAAATCGAAGCGTGGCTTCAAAAGGAATAAGACAGCTATTATTATAACAAGATAATGCTGCGCTTCACAAAAATCTCATGTAGAAATTTTATTTTTACCCATCCGATATCACATCGAGGTTCGCGACGATACACGAAACACGGCGTGATGGCTCCAAAGAGAACTCACCAAAACACCCCGCAGAGAGGATTCAAGAAGATGCAGAGAACCACTTTCCCTTAAGCCAGCGTTTAAAATCATATAAATACTGAGGCGGAAGAAACAAAACATACGCGGTGATCATTTGAAGACTGAAATAGATCAAATCCTTCATGAGGATGGCGATACCGAGATGAAAGACAACGCCAAAAACGAGTGTCGGTATTCGCAACCTCTTCCAAATGAACAAAAAGGGAAACCCCGTTTCAAAGATCATCGTCGACATCGCGAGAGTCCACCAAATCGGCCAAGGTAGGTAGTTGACCGCATAGGCAGAGATATAGTTTTTGTAATGTCCTTGCGATTGTGTCCAGACGATGTCCGGCATTACAAGATTCAGCGAGTACAGCCAATCTCCTCTTCCAAAGGCAAGCCAGTCTCCCGAGACCATTTTGCAAACCCCCGCCGTACTGTACTGAACAAAAAGGGTGAGTTGAAAGAACCGAGGCACCCATCCGGCAATCATCTGCTTGCCGTCTCGAATAAACGTCGGAGACTGCAAGGCAAGAACGAAGAAGGAGATGATGAACATGCGATTAATCGTGAAAGAAGATGGCTGATCCATCGCTTGTACGTATACGGCGACCGCGAGAAAGAGCCATACCAAATACCGACGAAAATAGCCGAACATGTAAAGAGAGCTGAACGTAAAAAAGGCAACCGTCACAAAGGGAAGCCAAGACTCCGGAACCAAGACGGGCGGAGGAATATAGTGCGACAAGGTCGCTTCGGGTGATACATGATGCCCCTTTTCACTTAGCCAGTAGGCCGGTGTTTTGAGGTAGCTGGCAAAATAATAGATGACTGAAAACATCAGAACGCCTTCAAACCAACGAAGGTTGATCACATCGACGGGACGAAACCAAAAATTCATACTCTTCTGCAGTGGTGCACGGAAAAATCGACGTGTGGAATGTATGGCATCGATACCGTCACCCGCGATGATGAAGAGTATATTGAACGCGAAGGCTTGAAGACGATGAATCATTTGGAGTCTCCTTGCAGAGAATATACGCCGAGAGAACGTTTATACTTTTTCGGGATCTCTGTGAGCGGAGGACGACTCCACGGCTCGAGTGCCATACAATGCTTTTTCCCAACGGGATGCTTTGCCATGGTATAGCGGATCTTTTGGATCGGTGGATCCTCCGGATGTAGTTCCGGCCATCGTTTTTTGATGTAGTATCCAAGCTGACGGAGTCGAAGAGCATTTTTGCCCACTACCTTGCCTTTTTTATTTTTGTATTTCGAAGCGAGGACAATGCGATTGAAACGCGTGCGATAGCCGAAAATATCCAACTCGAAGATCCCCTCTAGCGGCCCCTCAATCCATGGCCCTCCCTCTTCAAATTGAACTTCATAGTGCGTGGTAGGCCAACTTTTCGAGGAATGACTAAACAAACAGGCAATGCGAAACTGGTTGCGCAGTGCCGGAGGATAGGCATAAAA
>JAYYRF010000726.1:0-4352 GCA_036127535.1 Myxococcota bacterium
CGAGACAGAAATCGAAGCGGACTGCGACGATCTCGATGCCAGTTTGAATCACAATGATGGTGATGGTGATGGCTATTCGTCGTGTGCAGCGGACTGTGATGACAGCAACGCTGATATTTACCCCGGTGCTGCAGAAAAAGATGATCTGTATGCCTGCATGAAAGATAGTGATGGTGACGGGTATGGCGACCCCAACGATATCGGGGTATACGCGATTGGAATTGATTGCGATGATTCGGATGCATCGCTCAATCAGAATGATTTTGATTCAGATGGATACAGTACTTGTGATGGAGACTGCCTGGATGTAGATCCCTACGTCTACATTGGAGCGGCCTACTTTGAAGATTTGACAGCTTGTACGATCGATGTCGATGGTGATGGATACGGTTCCACGTCTGTGATTTCAGGGTCGCAGCCAGGTATAGATTGTGATGACACAAACGCGGAATTAAATCAAAACGATATGGACTTGGACGGAGAGTCGACCTGCGACGGGGATTGTGATGATTCCGATCCAGGCCTGTACAGCAGTGATTTTGATGGTGATGGTTACTCCGCTTGTGACGGAGATTGCAATGACGCGTCCAACTACATTTACCCGGGCGCAGCCTACAAGGATTCGTTGTCGGACTGTTTGCAAGATATGGACGGCGATGGTTACGGAGACGCCAACTACGACACGCCCGGCAGAGACTGCGATGACTCTGACCCGATGATGAATTACGACGACTACGACAACGACGGCTACTCTTCTTGCGAAGATGACTGCAACGATCTGAGTCCCAGCATTTTCCCCGGTGCAGCACAATTCGAGTTCCCAGTCTCGTGTGCCCAAGATCAAGACGATGATGGATACGCGCCTGTTTCGCAAGGAGGGACGGATTGTAATGATCTCGATGCATCTGTCAATCAGTTTCAGAGCGACCTCGTTGGAGATGGCATCGATCAAAATTGTGATGGAATCGATGGAGAAGATGCGGATGGCGATGGCGATCCGTCTTTGAGTAGCGGTGGTTTAGACTGTAACGATGGCGATGTCGCCTATCACGGTTTGGATCTTGATGGTGACGGGTATTCGATTTGCGATGGCGACTGTAACGATCAAAACGTAAACTTCTCTCTTGCAGACAATGATGGAGACGGCTACACCACCTGCGGTGGAGACTGTGATGATTCTACCGCATTCGCGTTTCCCGGCGCCGCTGAGAATGAATCGTTGACCGCATGCATGCTGGACGAAGACGAGGACGGATACGGATCGGATGCTGCCCCGGTGGCTGGCAGTGATTGCGATGATTCCGATCCCTTCGTGAATCCCATCGATACCGATAACGATGGCTTTTCGATCTGCGATGGTGATTGCAACGACAATTCTGCGATTGTCGTGCCGCAATACATTAATGGAGATTGGGTTTGTTACAGCCCGGAGGCTTCATTTCTTCCCAGTCAACTTAGTTTCGACGATGAATTGGGATGTTCGAGTACACAACTGATTACGCTGTATAACACCGGTAATACCGATCTGACGATAGACCAATTGGAGATCAACAATACGACGGACTATTCCTTGGATTTGTATGAAAGTTTTAACGGATCGCTGCCTTGGAGTTTACCCGCAGAAACCGGTCTGCCCGTGTTTTTGACGTACAGCCCACAGTCGAGCGGAACGAATGATACGTCAATTGTAGTAACCTCGGATACCCCCAATCAACCGACGAAGATGATGAATATATACGCCGAAACCAATGTAGAGACCATTGTATCGGCTCCCTTTATATATGGTTCTCCCAGTCAGCTGGATCTTCTGTTTTTCCTAGATCGAAGCAGCGCATCGACCGCATATGTAAACGATGTTGTGGCGGTGATTCCAGACTTTCTCTCTCGTTTGAAGGCGCTGAGCATCGATTTTCGTTTCGCGTTGATCGGCACGGATAGTGGTTGTGTCGGTGGCTCGACACTCTTTATCGATTCGAGTATTGATCCAACCCTTTATTCCAGTCTGTTGAGCAGTATGTTATCGCCAAATCAGACCGACGTGACAGCCAACACGATGGAGCAAACAGAAAAGACCGTACAGAAGCTCGCGACCAATGAGTGTAATGAAGGATTGCTACGTCCGGACGCAAGTTGGCATTTTATCGGTGTATCCGCCGGAGAAGATTTGAGCAGTGGTGTCTCGTCTGACTATCTCGATGCCCTATACTTGGAAAAAGGCGATTTTAATATCACGATTCACGGGCTGTACAGCCTAACCGGTTGCGGTACAAACAATCCATTTTTGCTGGGTGCGGTGTTGGATAGCAGCGGTGAGGTGTTGGATATTTGTTCTTCTGATTTGGCATCGGTCTTAGAAAATCACATTTACGACATCGTACAGACCGATGTTTTATTGTTGCCTTCAGAACCGATCGTGAGCAGTATGAGTCTTTCTATCGATGGTGTGAGCTTTCTTCAGGGTGTGGGATGGGATTACGATTCCTCCCTCCAACAGGTTGTATTCGATCCGGTACCTCCCAACGAGGGTAGTTTGGTCGATGTTATTTACACCGAACAGAGGCCGTGCACACCTTGAACTAGGGAGTGGTGCGAACCAAACGAAATCCAATTCCGTTCAAGCTGCCGGTTTCAAGGTAGCTAGAGCGCGCCGCTGATCGTAAGCTATTGGGAGGGTCTGCCCAGTATCCACCCCTGGTGGTTCTGTATCCTTGATTGTAATCCTCGTTGAAGGGATCAAAGAGAAGTGTGGTACCAAGGTTCGTGGCGTAATGGTCATTTGTCCATTCTCGAACGTTACCATAGATGTCGAAAAGGCCAACGCTGTTTGGCTGCAGCTCTGCCACCGGACTCGTACCGTAATCACTGTCTCCGTTGCTACCGGTGTTGGTGTAGCAGTAGTGACCGAGCTCGTCGAGTTCGGTGATGTTGTCGCTGAGTGTAATGCTGTAGCTACAGGTCTCATACCAGTTTGTACCATCCGGATCTGTTCCACTCGTAAAGTTTACACCACCTCCATTGGTGGTGATGGCACTCGCCGAACCATCGCGCGCGGCCTTCTCCCATTCTGCTTCTGTGGGAAGGCGATAACCATCGCACAGGTATGGTGATGAGGATATCGAACAAGATACACTGCTCCCAGAACCAACACAACTGTAACAGCGCTGGTAAGTCGTGCCGGTTGAGGTGTTGATGTAGTTCGTTAATTCGTTCGCAAAAGCGGCCGCTTCGTGCCAGGTAACATACTCAACCGGACAGTCGGAACCGCAAATCGTCAATCCTCCCGATTGGGTATCGGCGGGCGTTGCGCCAAAGAACGAAGGGTTATAGCCCATGATATCTTCGAACATATTCTGCGTTACTTCAGTGGTCATCATCTCGAAGCTTTGAGATAGGAAAACAGTGTGTTCGTCTTCGCGATTTAATCGCCCAATCTCCGTGCTGGATGAGCCCATGGAGAACAATCCACTCGAGATATTGACCCAGTCCATACCGCAAGTCGCCAGATCGCTCCAGTTGTCACAATCACCAAAATAACAAGGAGAGGCAACGGCAACGGAGGCGGTACTGCTTTGCCCCTCATCGACACCGTCGTTGGGCGTCACTTTGCATGTCCAAATATCGTTGGGCTCTAACAAAGATGTGCTGATGATATTGCTGGTTTCACTGGTGAGAACATTGTTTTGCATCCAAGCATAGGAGTATGTGATGCTTTGTCCATCGGCATCTTGACTCTGTGCGTCGATATTGCACACAATGTCATCGGCGCCGATAACGGGGCTGGAAGGGGACAAGGATATCAAAGGAGCGGTTGGAATGCGATTGGATATGGGAAAGGAAATACTGTCGGTGTCACTGGCTCCTTGTGAGTCGTAGGCCGAGGCACTGCATGTAAGGGTATCGGAGGGCATTGCGCTGGTGAGAGCCAAGGATAAGGAATCGCTTGTACCAATGGTTGAGCCATTTAGCTTCCACGTAAAGGTCGCAGTAAGAGACTCGTCTGGATCGACAACCGTTGCACTGCACGTTGCCGTGGCATCGTTGTACAAAGCAGTGTAGGGGGTGATGACCAAATCTTGAATCATAGGAATGGTGTTGGAAATGGTTTCATCTGCCAAGCTCTCTGAGGCAGAGCCCGAACTGTCGGTTGCTGTCGCTCGACATGTGAGCGTATCTCCCACACTGATATCCGTAGCACTGATCGTGTAGGTATTTCCCGTTGTGATTATGGTTCCGTTGTTTTCCCAGGTATAGGTGGGTAAGATGGAGCCGTCATTGCTGTCGAATGCGGCTGCTGCACATGTTGCGGTTGTTCCGGTCGTCGGAGAGGAGGGGCTAATACTTGCGCTGGTCGT
>JAYYRF010000727.1:0-4329 GCA_036127535.1 Myxococcota bacterium
AAAGAGACTCGCAATCCGACGGAATTATTCCAAATATGGCTGAACCTACCCAAACGCTCCAAGATGGTCGATCCCTATTTTACAATGTTTTGGAGCGAAGATATTCCGGTTGTGCGCATTGACGATGCTGAAATCACTCTCTACACAGGAAACTTGGGTAACCATAAGACCCTCTCTCCCCCTCCCCACTCTTGGGCATCCCAAGCGAACTCCGACATTGCGGTTTGGTCGATAAAACTGAAGGCAAATGGCCGCTTTACACTTCCTAAGAGCAATATTTTGTCCAACCGCTGCCTATATTTCTTTTCAGGAGAGACGCTGGAAATTGAAAACCGTCAAATCTCGGTTAGGAACCGCATCACCTTACACTCTCTTTCCCATGTTGATATTCAAAATGGCTCTTTGCCCGCAGAAATCTTACTTTTGCAAGGCAATCCAATCGGGGAACCCACCGCTAAATATGGCCCCTTCGTCATGAACACCCAACAAGAGATTCGTCAGGCAATATATGACTACCAACGTACAGGGTTTGGAGGTTGGCCTTGGGATAGGAAAGATCCCGTTCACAATGCTAATTCCGGTCGATTTGCCCTACACGCTGATGGAACAAAGGAAGAGAGAAAGTGATTCTGTATTCTGTTCCTTTGCTCTTACCCTTCTGAGATTATCGGGTTGTTAAATTAGGGGATAAATTCGCCTTACCGTATCGAAGTGTGATAAGAAGGGGCTCATCAGGAGGGAGAAGATGTTTTTGCTGGTGTTCCTCGCCTTTGCGTTTGCGGATGATGTTGTACCCACAGCGCAAGAGGCGCCTATAGTCCAAGCCCCCATTCCTGAACGCCCCATCGAAATATTATTTACCGGCGCTAGTTTTGGCGTTGGTAAAGAAGTGTACCCATTCTCAATGAAAGAAGCATTTGAGGCTCTTCAGAAGAAAGTGGAACTCACCTCTTTACGGCAAACGAGGGGCATCCTACAACAGGGAAATCAAGTTTTGCGTAGCGAAGATTATACGGTAAGATCGCTGGTACGATTCCTCGAGTCCTCCATCACTTGTGGTGAACAAAGTCCTCGATTTGGCTGGAAAAACCAACACGATTTGTTCCTTTCCAAAGTACGCATTCCTGATGCAGAGTCTATACTCGGGCTTCCCCAGGTCTACCAAGAGAGGTTGTGTACCAATGCAGAGGGAGAAAAAGCATACCTGGTTTCCCCCAATGGCGAGACAGAACTTCCGTCATGGGAACTGTCGGCTTTTGACTTTCGAAAGGGAGTTATCCTAAAGACCAAAGACAGCGAATCTGCCAATGCGGTTTTATATTTATCCGCTACGCAAGATATGATGCGAATTCAGCACCGGATCAAAAATCGTTCGAAAGAAGTTCTGTATGTGGATGCGGGTTCCTTCGTGGACTCGATCAGCAGTCTTCCCAATGTCAACCTATCGATGAATCGTCCTTTAGCGTATGAAATTCTCCAAAGTCTATCTCCTTCGGCTGTCGGGATCGGTGAAACCGAATTGATCGGTGGTGTAAATGCGTTCCGGGAGGAGATAAACGGAATGGCGCTTCCGTATATCTCTACCAATCTTGAGAATGAGGAAGCGGTCTCCCCTTTTCCACGCTCCCGAATTGTGAATATTCCGTACAAAGAAGGAAGAATTCGAGTTGCTTTTTTGTCTTTGCTCGATCCCTCCTTGATGAACAATATTCCCAAAATCAAAGAGGAGGGCTATCACATCTCGGATCCCATCCTTGCACTGGATACGGAACTCAAGGCACTGTATGGAGGTGAAAATCCCCCCCAAACGGCCATTTTACTCACCACTGCCGGAAGCCATCTATTGGAAAAGGTCAGAAGAAACGCACAGGGGCTCTCTATTATTATTGGTGACCCTTCTCTCTCTACCAATCGAATCAAAGAGTCCAAAACAACATTTCACCCTTATAATCACACAGAAAAGGGTTCTCCAATCACCCTTCCTTTAAATGGATTGGGCTCACTCACCCTACAATTTTCCGAAGAGTTCATAGAAACAATTCAGCACAATCCCGTTCCGATTGACGATTATGCGCCAGCCAATGAAGCATTTCGAGGAATCCTCAATCAGAATCGTTCACAAGTGTATCAAAAGCTCGACCCCATTCTCCTAAGTCCCCAAGGAGAAGGTCAAAATGCTCGTTACAATCCGTCGGAATGGCATAGTATTTTGTGTGAATCTCTGCGGCACGAGTATCAAGCCGACTCTGTTTTGATATACTCTTTGCCACCACCTCCCAATTTTGCAGGAGACATAACAGAGTTGCAACTGAGTGAAAAACTGTCTAATATGGAACAACTTGAGCGTCATTGGGTATTGGGCAGCAAGCTAAAAAAGATCCTTGAACAAAGCAAAACGTCTATCCAAGTCTCCTGTGGCGCAAGCGCTGGAAATCCAAAGATAGACGGACACCCGATCGAGGGAAATCGGTACTATAGCATATTGACGACCAAGGAAACCCGTATTCAAGCAAATCTTACATCGTCCCTCAGAGGAGCTCATTCGCAGCGATTGTTGGATAAAAGAGAGATGGAGTACCTATACGACAACGATCAAACCCCCATTAGCCTTAAGAAAGCGACCCTTGGTAGTCTCAGAAAGATTCGCAAAGTATATGGTCTTGAAAAATTAAATCAGACCCTACTTCAAGATTTTCCCAACCAAAAAACACCTTTGTGGCTTTTGAGAATTCGGAAGGTAGGATTACAAACCGAGAGTTTTGGGGGTACCGAAAATGATTCCTTTGATGCGGTTCCCGACACAATGGCAAACGCACCGACCAGCTCTACACAAGGGGGCGCCTTAGATATCGCTTTCGATTACAGTTCCCAAGCAATCAATCAAGATCTACGTTTGCGCGTTGGATATGCCAACCTGACATCCGAAGCGATATCACAAGAAGTCACCGACGACTGGATTCTCTCCACATCTATATCCATACCCAACTTAAGCTTTCCACAAAAAGGACCACTTCGATGGACTTTGTTTTCAGAACTTCTGTATGACAGTGAATTTACGCCCATTGAACAGGAAGATGGAAACTTCAATCCAAAACAGTCAGACCTTTCTTTGTCTGTAGGGTTTACATCCCTCCCATGGTCAATCTTCCGAAACATTCGTATTAGCGCCTTCGGAAACAGAGATCTATCGCAAATCGAACTCGATCGTGTTGAGTTTGGATGTAAGTTTCAATGGGAATCCCAGTCAACGCTCAAAGGAGGACTGCTTTGGACGAGTATGGGAGACGTACAGATTTTTGCCGACACCCCTGAAGACAACGCCAGCGACTTACGCTTTCGCGGGTTCGCAGAGACGAAAGTCTCGCTCCCTTTGGCTCGATATCTCGCTTTATCTCTTTATGGCCAAGCATTGACGATTAAAGGACGCGTAGAAGAAAACGCCGACTGGGGAATGGCAACCAATATAGGTGTGTCATTCGATTTAATCGGAGTGTTTGACCTTTGAGATGCTAATAATCAAAGACCACTCCACCAATTGAGACACCCGCTCCGGTTCCAATCAGCAGTGCTCTGTCACCCCGATTTAACCTCTTATTTTGTATAGCGAAGTGCAAGGCCAGGGGTAGCGAGACGGAGACGCAGTTCCCGTATTCCGCAAGGGTTTTGATCATTTTATCTTCAGGAAAGTATCTTGAAAAAACTTGCATACCAACGCGCGAAGGCTGGTGTGGCATAACCAAGGCGATATCGTTTAGCCCCTCTCGAAGACCGGGCCAAATCGAATTTAAAACGGTTGGGGCTACACGCATGGTAAACAACAGCAACTCTCTACCTCTCATCATAAACGTGTTATCGGTAAAAGTTGTGCTCGAATTATTCGCGTGTTGCTTCGTGCCGCACCCCCGAACTTGCGTGTATGCGGCACCGTCACCAAATGTAGAAAAATGAACATTTTGAATCGCGCTTTTTTCCCCAAGTGGGGTTCGCTCCAAAATCACCGAGGTTGCCGCATCACCAAACAGTGTAAATGTTTTTTCGTCATTCGGATCTAATGATACGGAAGCGATTTCAGAGCACACAATCGCAATCCGCTTATATCGACCTTGTGCTAAAAAACACGAGGCGATATCCATCGCGGTAATAAAACTGAGGCAGGTTGAGTCGACTGAAAAACAAGCGATACCCGAAGAACCCAAACCGAGCTTGGCTTGAATTAGCGGAGCGGTATCCGGTAATCCTTGCTCAGGACCAGCAGATGCAAATATGATCAAGTCCAACATATCTGCTGTGTAGCCGGCCTGGTTGAGAGCGGCTTCCGTTGCCCATGCC
>JAYYRF010000728.1:0-6499 GCA_036127535.1 Myxococcota bacterium
GAACATGCGGCAACAATGCAAAGGTCTCCCCGCGGAAATAAAGATTCCCTTCTCGATCGAGCCACCAGTCCGCGCAAGGACTCCAATAGACAATATGACGATGCCTTTGCATTTCAACGCCGCGCAACGAAAAGCGCATCAAGTTTTCTTCGTGCCATACATACACAGAATCACGAACGAAAACCGCATGGGAGATCCAAGAGATCGAAAGTTGCGCACACCGCAGCCATCTCTTTCGAAATGTCCATAAGCCACCATGAACATCGAGTATACAATGATCACCAATCGCCACGACCATGTCTTCTGGGGGTGGATACTCGTACTGCAGCGCACCACTTTGCAAACATAGACACTGCATTTTAAGACCGAGCAGCCATAGCTGAACACCGTTGCAGAAGCTATGGGTATACCCATCCACTTCTGTATGTCCGATTTCAATACGTCTCAACCATCGGTTACTGAGTCCCCATAGAGAATCCCCTCGTTCTCCTATACAAGCCGTCTGCAAATCGCAATACACCGTAAGCGGCTCTGAACGATGCACCTTTCGGAGTTCCGCGTTTCGATTGACATACAAGATGTCTTTGAGCGTGACCGTTATGGCAACTATAGAGGATTCCCCCTCCTCCAATAGCTGAGATCGATTGAGGTCATGTACAAAGAGACGACCATAATCGTCTCCCACATAGACCTTGGAATCCGTAGCATCGAATTGAATTGCTGTGATCGCAGCATGGGTACATTCATGACGGTGTAGGACACCATCCCATATGTAAATCTGCCCTTTTTCGGTTCCCACCGCAATTTTTTGACCTGAATTTGAAAAAACCAGTGCAGAGGGAGTCTCTCCAAAGTGCAAAGACTGCGATAGCCAAAAAAGATGCAAATTCCCTTCCCAATCGACACCGGCGACGCGGTCTTCATAGACGGCCAATTCAACAACGGGAGGAGATCGATAATAACGATCCGGCTGTTGTTCAACAAAGTTCCATCCGTAAACCGCACCTTTCTCACCACCGACATAGACACGCTCTGAACCCACCGCAATACATTGAATTCGATCGGGCTTCAAATAACGGTGTTGCAATACACATGCGGTACGCGGACAACACAAAAAAAGCGTGTCGCTCGAAGCGATAACGATGTATCGTTTGGACATGGCTAAAAAGCGCCCATCCCGCACTTCGATTTGACATGAAACACCGGAAAAGGACTTCGGGAATAATCGAAGCAAGACCATTTCAGATCGCGATCGCAAAAGACGGTCACATTCTTCTTGATCCGCTATCTCCGTACAAGATTCTCTCCAGCAGAGCAAAAAATCAGGAATGTCTGCCCGACGGAAATAGTGGGCAATGCGCAACAACTGTTCGGCAACGCGCTCCCAATCCTTGTGATAACGATGCAAAAGCGCATGGTTCAACACCGCTTCAAATCCTTCTTTCCACACTCTTTGTTCGAGCAATTCCACGGAGAGTAAACGCTCTTGGTACACCAAACCAGCATGAGCGACTTTGGCCAATGCAAAACTACGGGGAGAAATGGCACGCAAACCGGTTTTAGAGCTGGGAACGAGAGTCTTTTTGCTCATCGGTCCACACTCAACCACAATTCCGCTTCTTTACGCCGTAACTGTTGCCAATGATCGCGGTAATAATCAGCTCTTTGGGCAAAAACGTGCTGAATACTGAGAAATCGGCGGCTTCCGCCTTCGGTTCCCAATTCTTGCATCATTCGTCCCAGCTCGGAGCGTTCGGCTTCTTCGAGCTCCTGTGTCTTTTGATCCAAACTCCGCTTCAAACGGGATATTTCCCGAACCAAACGCTCCCATGTTTCCCCCGCGGTTTCCCCTTCAGGAGGCCGGATGTCGGGTAAATGCTCCAATTCACGAAGGGTCTGCAAATCATTACTTTGATACGCGAGATTGATTTCTGTCATATAAACCCTGCGTTTGGCCTGTAAGTCCGCTTGGTGAACCAAATCTGGATGAAAACGACGAGCCAACCCTCGATACAGCTCTTTTGCCTCTTTTTCCTCGTCCTTTGTTAAGGTTACAACCGGCTGGATCTCCATTTCATCGCTCTCCGGAGGCAATACCACTTGCTCTATTTCTTTAATCCACGGCGCCAGTGCAACCGGAATGTTATCGGGCTGGATCGTTAAGCGCTCCAACTTAGCAATGACGCCTTCCAGTATTGAGCATCGTCTCTCCCAGCGGGCAAGCGTTTGTTGAAGAGGATCGATGGCGATCATAAAATCTGCCTCAAAGAGACGTAACTGACGGATATAGTTCGAAAAACGCACTTCAATCTCTTGCAATTGCTCTTGTAGCGCATCGCGTTGATTGATATAGTGCTGTATTTCGACTTGCAGCGGATCCATAAAATATTTACCAAAACCGAGTCCATACTATTAACATTCTCTCACACAAAAGAGTATTTCCGTCGATATAGAAGAGCAAGATCGTTTAAGGAGCGGAGCATGTGCGGTATCGCAGGCAGTATTTCCCGACAACCGATGAAGAAACAGTACGGCAACGCACTGAGAAGTATTCTTCACCGCGGACCGGATGCACAAGGGGATTATGAAACGACTCTCCACAATCGAAACATTTGGTTGGGACATACACGACTTTCGATTCTCGATCTCTCATCCGCTGGTGCTCAACCGATGCATAGCCGCAGTAAGCGATGGACGGTCGTTTTCAATGGAGAGATCTACAACCATTTGAAACTGCGAAAAGAGATCGATTGTGAGTTCCGAGGACATTCAGATACAGAGTCCTTGGTCGAGACCATCGATCGTTGGGGAATCGAGCGCACGCTTCCAAAACTCAATGGCATGTATGCCTTCGCGGCATTGGATCATCATAAAAAACGATTATACTTGGTGCGCGATCCCTACGGTATCAAACCGCTGTACTATGCCCTTCGTGCAGACACATTCCTTTTTGGATCGGAGATGAGGGTACTCCGAAGTCTCGGTTTTCCGGCAGAATTGGATGAAAATGCCCTACAGACCTTTCTCACTCTTCGGTATACACCATCACCACAGACTTTACTCAAGGGAATACACCGCCTCGAACCTGGACACATGATGATCGTAGATCTTGAGTCCATGCGTCAAATGCGAAAAAGTTACTCCCTCCCACAAAAAAGTCGTTTTATCGGCATGCAGTCCGTCGCAACACGCTGCTATCAAAACGAGCTACAAAAAGCCGTAAAGCGACAACTTCTATCCGATGTTCCGGTGGGGATTCTTCTTTCGGGCGGAATCGACTCTGCCTTGATCGCCGCCATGGCCAAAGAGCTTGGACACCCTCTGACAGGATTCACCGTTGGCTTTGGCGCAGCACATCGAGAATGTGAGATCGGGGACGCAGAGCACACCGCCCAAATCTTGGGGATCCCCCATCGGAGTATTATCGTGGATCCGCAGAAGCTGTGGGATTCGCTTCCACAAATCGTTTCCACCGTAGAAGAACCGTTGGGAACCACCTCGATCATGCCGATGTGGTATCTCGTGCAGCGCGCACGAGAAGAAGTGACCGTGGTACTCACCGGGCAAGGAAGCGATGAACCATGGGGTGGCTATCGACGCTATCAGCAAGAGAGATTGCGCAGCTACATACCTGAAAATGTTTGGGGAAGCCTGCGGCATCTGCCAACGAGCGAACGATTACCCACATTTCTCAAGCGAGGACTCAAAAGCATACCCATACGCAATACGATTATCCGACTCTTACAAACGTATACCCTCTTTGATTTAGAGGAGAGAAGAATGCTAACCGGAGATACAAGTTCGGGAGAGGCCCAAGAGCGTATTGCGTACTGGCTCGCATGGCAAAGTCAAGAGGGACTTTCCATAACGGAAAGACAACTCCGCATCGATGCGCGTATGAACCTAAGCGATGATCTGTTGCTGTACGGAGATAAAATATCGATGGCTTTCTCTTTAGAAGCCCGTGTACCAATGCTGGACATTGAACTCATGGAGTTTGTAGAATCACTGCCTCTCGACTATAAAATCCGCCTCGGTAAAGGCAAAATCGTCCACAAAGAAATGGCGGAGTCCTATCTCCCACGGGAGATTGTACACCGGAAAAAGAAGGGATTCCAAGTTCCGTTCGGAGACTGGTGCCGCGGCATTTGGAAAGATCGTGTACGCGACATTTTATTTGACCCGCAGGGCATTCACCTTCTGTATTTGGATCGGAAAGGCTTAGAGAAGATATGGGCCGAGCACCAGCGTAGCGACCGCGGTCGCTCTCTCTTTTCCTTGTTGATGTTCGCCTTGTGGTGTCGCCAATATCTGTCTGCTACGACGAGCGATTCTCTCGCTCCTTGAGTACGCGAAGCGCATTGTATAAAACCGGTTCGAGATAGCGATGAATCTTGTAAAGAGCGGTTTCTAATGAAAACCATTCCGCTCGATCCGCTTCGGGAAACCACTGTGTCTCCCCTGATTTTCGCGGCCACTCTTCTTCGTATAAATTTGATTTTAAGTCATTGGGATCGGCATCTCCAATCGCCAAGTATACCCATACTTTCTTTCGCGAACTGGATACGGTGTCGAGAAGTTGGTATGGCTCCTCCGGAAGCGACATACCGGTTTCCTCCTGCCACTCCCGTTTGGCCGCGCTTAGAAAATCTTCCCCCTGATCGAGCTCTCCCTTTGGGAAAGACCATGCACTTTCGTCTTTGTTCACCCAAAAAGGGCCACCGGTGTGCAGTAAGAAGAATTCCCACATTTGCCGCTTTCTGGCCAACAAAATTCCTGCCGAGCGCTTCATATTGTCTCCCTTAATCTATCTCTTCTATCATTTGTGTTAACCGATCGACCGCAGGCCCAAGGGGTCGAAACCCACAGGAAAAGCGATTCCCATTGGAAACCACAGCGTGCCAAAAAAGTTTTACCGGAGGAAGATAAAAGATATTCGCAAACAGAGGCTTATCCCGAGCGATCTGCATCTTCCCTTTTGTATCCAAATAATGAAAGGCACTTTTTCCGTCTGTATCGACAAAGTAAATGCGCCATCCTGCATTTTGCGATTTCCCATCATAGGGATGATTGGTATGCCATTCTCGATAACCACCGTTTGGATACCAAAAAATTCCTCGTTGCTCGAACTGAACCATCCAAGCCAAGCGGGAGTACGAAATCTTACCGCGGTTGAGCATCCATCCTTGCGAAAGCGGTCGAGCCTCGAAGGAGTATCCGTAGACTTCTTTGAATCCTTTTTGCTCCAATCGTTGATACTTTGCCGTGTCCGGTACCATACCGGATTCTCGAAAAAGAACCTGAGACTCAGGGGTGTCTTGGGATGCCTGAAAGGCTTGAAGAAAGGAGGCGTCTTTTTTAATGGCGAGCCATCGTTGGTGCAGATCGTTCCAAACCAGTCCCAAGTGCGGAAAGACGGACACCACTTCCTCAATGGGAAGCTGATACACCTTAAAATAATGCTGCTCTGCTTCCGACATGTCCGAATCCTTGTGTAGAGGAAATCTTACCCGTATGATAATGGATTATAATCCATAACGTATTTTACAGCCTATGCCTCCTTTCGATCCCAGACAAGTCGTCTTTGAACCATCTGTAGCCTCCTATTTTGCTACATTGGGCTGTTCAATTCTCCTTCTACTTCTCGCGCGATTTATCAAAAGAGGACGTGTTTTGTTGTTGTGCTGGGCAGTTTGTATTGCGCTGACGACGCCCTTACTGTTCAATATAGATACAGCGGTTTGGGGCGCTTATCCGACGATAGACAAAGAAGGCTCTCTACTCTTTTACCAAGACGGGGTTCACTTAAGAATATTCCAGCCACAATCTTTTTCCGACCCCGCGCACCGACTCATCGGCTTTCATATGGGGCATTTATGGCTATCTCAACTTTTCGATCTCTTTGTACAGCCCTTTGGCGCCTTTAATCTACAGGCTCTCTTCAACATTGCGATGAGCTGGTATTGCACCTATCTTTTACTCGTAACGCTCAAGGCGCAAAAAGCGTATGCGTGGCTCTTGGCTTCCATGTTCGCATTACATGCACATGTATTTAGAGACATCCAATTTTACACCATCGAAAAATCGGCGCTGTACGGTCTCCCGCTTTTTTGGTGGGCGTTACATCGCTGTAAAGAAGGAGACAAACGAATGATCGTGCTGTTGCCTCTCATCTTTACCGTTGTTTCATGGATTAACTTATATTGGGGCATCTTATGCAGCCTGTTGTGCGCGGTACTTCTCCCGGTATACTGGTATCGTCGAAAGGAGAATCGACGAATTCTTTTGAAGGCGATATCGTTGTGTATCGGATGCGGGCTGGGCATCGGATTCTATCAATGGCTTCTGATGAGCAACGGCCCCTCCTTTGGCTCCGCCGAGTTGTTCTTAGAACGCGCGGCGCTCGATCATCTGTCTCTGTGGCCGTTTTCATGGAACCGTCTCTCTTGGCACGCATCCTTTCCACCCATCCTCATGTTGTTACTGGGATGGAGCGTAT
>JAYYRF010000729.1:0-7050 GCA_036127535.1 Myxococcota bacterium
TTCATGCCACTTCGCGTGGAGCCATAGAGCTGTACCCTCTGACAGTTCCATGGTGTTGTTACCCGCGGAAGGCAAGGAATAGTGACTGGTTTGTTCCCACTTGGGTAGGGACTTTGCGCTTGCCCCAGCATCGCTGAAGAAGAAGTTATTCAAAATGGGAAATGTTGTCTTATCACCGTCGAGCCAAGTTTTCCATTGCGCCGCTCTTGCGACCAAATCGGGGTTTTTTAAGTCCTGTGACAAGAATGACTTTGCTTCTTCGTATTCTCCCAAGAAGCAAGCTGCGACACCTTGAAAGTAGGCGACCTCAGAGCCATCAGTCTCCTGCTTGTACTCGCTATACGCATATTTAACAGAGTATGAATGCATCAAAAGAGCCTGTCGATTAAGGGCGGATAGTTCCAAGTGCAAACGCGCCAAGGCCTCGCCATTAAATAAGGGTAGCGCTTGTTTATATTCCCTGTTGTAGTAATTTTGCCATCCAACACTGCTCTCATACGGGGCCCGCAAAGTGTTGTCGGTAAAACGCACTTCCCAAGAGGACGTTAGGGATGCACTCTCGGACGGCTGTATGCTGTTGGTGTTTTGGACGGGCTTTTTATCTGTTTCTTGACACGATAAAGAGAGAATAAGCGGTATTATATATCTCATTACTGACAAAAACCTTTGTCAGCCGCAGATATACATATTTGCGTCGGAGAGGACAAAGACTGTTTAGAAGCGCGTGCGTAATCTAACCATTCTCGAGCAAAATTTTTGGTTTTGCCTTTGTACTTTTCGGACAACTTCTCGTATTTCTCGCGCTCGAGATCATCAGCTTCGGGATTCACCGTTTTTTTATCGTTGATCATCCACAACTTGTTGGCTGCCATCGTACGAAGCTGGTAGAGCTGATACACTTTCTTTTTGTAGTCAGATCCACCCGAGAAAGAGGCTTTTTGCTCCAAAGCACGCTCAGACCATTTGATGGTGTCGGAGAATTTCTTCTTTCGGAAGAGGAATACAGATATACCGTACAGAAGATTCGCATCAGAACGATCGAGTTTTTCAAGGTGGCGCTTGACATATCGCTCCCATTGCGGAAGATTCCTGGCCTGCTTTGCATTATTGATGAGGATTTTGCTCACCTTACTTTGTGCCGTTAGTGGTTCGCTGCTCCCAATTCTCTTTTCTAGACAAGACTGCTGCTCTGACGTTAGAGCTCCCATCAAAGAGGCGGATTCCAGTGGCGCAAGCTCTTCACAACCTTGTGGTTCTGGTGTGTTATCAACGACCGGCTCTTCCGGCTCTTCCGGCTCTTCGGGCTCTTCCGGCTCTTCCGGCTCTTCCGGCTCTTCCGGTTCCTCCGGCTCTTGCGGTTTTTCGACTTGAGCAACTGGCTTTGTGTCTACCGCTACTGGTTTGGTTATCGGTTTGTTATCGACGACCGGCTCTTCGGGCTCCTCTTCTTCCTCTTCTTCGGGCTCTGGAAACTCCTCAAAAGAGACAAATGGAGATGCATTCGGAAGTGGTTTAAACGAGAAAAAACTTACCCGAGCGTCGTTTCGGTGCAGAATACGATTTTCATCAACCACGGTTCCCACCTCAACAAGCTCTCCATCATTAACGCAGATCGCCCATCCGTCGTTACAAGGAGAGGAGTCGAACATCGACTGATAATCTCCTAAGCTACCCGCTAAAGCAGCCCCAATACCGACAAACCAAATCATAGAGTACTTCATTATTAAACCTTCATTTTAAAAGTGATACATTCGATGCTAATTACCACCACCGCCAGCCGCGGGGTCTCGCTGCTCTTCTCGATCGAAAGGAGTCAATGGAATATCTATATCTGTTGTAATATCCATTTTTTGGAGGACAATTTCGATTTTGTTCTTCCATCTTTTCACATCGTATCGCACATGCTGTGTAACATATCCAGGGGCTGATATTTCCAATTCTAAAGCAGATCCGGGTGTAAAGTGTAGCTGCGTGCCATCAGGTAAGAGAACCTCTGACGCATACCAAACTCCCGTAACTTCGTTGACTCTATGGTGTAAGTCTTCCTTGGGATGGCGAACTTGTGCCGTCGCGACGGGCTTTGTGGTTTCCTTGTCAAGAACCTTGACGTTGACGACAACGCCTTCTCCCTTCTTTCGCTTTTTTGCATCTGCTGTACCCAAAAGTACAGTCATAAATAAAAGAGTTTTCATCTTGTAATCCCTCTCTAATCGTTTAAGAAATCTTGAAATTTACCCGTAGCAACCTCTTCCGCAGAATCGGAATCATCCATCTTGTAGAAGACATATGCAGCGCTGGAACCTTCTATTCCCTTCAACAGCTTTTCTGCTTGTTTTGGGTTGGAATCCATAATCAGCCTTGCTGCCGTAACTTTAGCCGCTTCGATTCCCTTTATCGGTGCTTTGGAGTTTTTGAAGTAACACTTTTTTCCTTTGCTACTTCCGCAAGCAACGATCGCTTTGGTCGCCTTAACTCTCCACTCATTTCCGGAACTAACCTTGCTGAACTTTGGATTCTTTGTCCAAGAAGATGCACTGGAGAGATCTTTTTCTTGGATGGCTCGTCCCGTCCAAACCAATAGTTCATCGCCAATTCTTTCATAGGATCCGAGATTTTCCAAAGCGGACTCAAACGTTTGCAGCGCTAAACTTTTATCTCCCAACCCCCAAGCAGCATACGCAACCGCCAACAAGACTTCTCCTTCATTGTCGGAATTGAGCAATGCGAGGTAGCGTTCGGATATTTCAGAAAAGTCAGATGAACTTAAGCCTTGCAGTTTTTCTGTTGCCGCATCGTTTTCATCATCGACAATATCCAACTCCGCTGCGATGAGTGTGCCGTAATCGGTATTGGATTGCTCTGCGAGTAAGCGAGCCGATTCTAAGTCTTGGGTTTGCAGGGCCACAATGGCTCTTTGTAAGAATAGAGAAGACTTATCTTTAGCAGTCACTTCTGCTTTTTGAAGTAATTCGTCCGCTTTCGTGTAGTCCCCTCTCAAGGATGCAAGATATGCCATGCCCACCAGTGCATTGGTATCTTGTGGATTCTTATCCAAAGCTTTCTGAAACGTGCTCTTTGCGGTTCCGAGATCACCTTTGATTGTTTTTTGAACTTCCTGAATCGAAGTAACGGCCTCGGCCTTTGGCTCTTCTTCTTGATCGCTGCACGCAAAAAGAGAAATGGCGAAAAAAGTTGATACTATCAATGTATACCTCTATGCAAGTTTATCGTATAATAAGATAATTTATTCTGATCAAAACTCAAAAAATCAGCGCATAAATAAACAATATAAACTGTTTATATTAACCGATGAACCTGAATCTTTATTGCAGTATACCTAAGATTCAAAATTATATCTACAAATTATCCCTCGCGAATTTTTGTATGGCGTTAGGATAGATGAATGGAATCCCTCAAAAGCAATTTTTCAGAACTCATCATAGAAGAAACCCTGAGTGCCGGCACCTTCGCAGAAGTCTACAAAGGCGTATTACTCGATCGGCAACAAAATCCGCAGGTGGTTGCGGTCAAAGTGATGAAGAAAAAATGGATTGAGAACAAAGATCTTATCAATCGTTTAGAGGACGAAGCAAACCTACTCAACCAATTACAGCATCCCAACATTATATCTGCACTGGGCTTTATTGAAATAGAAGGCCGTCCAGCCATCGTCATGGAACTCATTCAAGGCATAGATCTTCAAAAAATACTAAAAACCTCTTCTATACCACCTAAAGTTGCATTTCTCATCGCTTCTCGCGTAGCGGCGGCTCTGAGATCTGCCTACACGCAACCGCTGCCCAATAGCACAAAGCCTCTCTCCGTAATTCACCGAGATATCAAACCCTCGAACATCATGCTCACGCAAAACCGAAAGATTAAAGTTTTGGATTTTGGGGCATCTCGTTCAGACTTTGTCGGCCGGAAAGGACAAACAACCGTTTTCCAATTCGGAAGTCCAAAATACATGTCCAACGAACGAAAAAAAGGAGATCGTGGTTCTCATGGATCTGACGTGTATAGTTTGGGTATCATGCTCATCGAAATGCTAAGCGGCAAACTCCTTGAGCAACTACCACCCAACTCACAAAATGAGCACAAACTCTTCATCCAACAATTGTTGGGAACCATCGATTTCGGCTTACCCAATTTAAAATGGGAATTGGCGGCCAAGCAGGTCATCGATCGCATGTGTGCCTTTTGGAAAATGCACCGCATTAACGCCGAACAATGCATCGACCGACTACAGAAATTTTCCGACAATGCCTCGGGTGAAAGCATAGAATCTTTTTGGACACGGGTGGTTCGCCCCTTGTCTCAACAAATGCATTCCAATTCAAAATCTGGATTTTTGACGGGCCGGCGAATTGTTTTTCAGCCCGCGGTACCCACAGCACCAGCATTCGTTCCTGCAACAACGCGTGCAAGCGATCCACCGCAAAATCCCGTTCAGACACCCCCCGCTGCAGACGAGAATACGCAAAATCATCCACAAGAAACCATCACTCATGAGAGTCCTCCCTTTCGACTCTCCAAAGAAAGGCGACTCCTCTTATACGGTGTAATTGCCGCATCCGTAAGTTTTTCCGTATTGAATGTGATTACCTTTATCGGGCTAGCGATCGCAAAAAACAACCACAATATATTTTCACAGACCCCTCCGGTTGAACCCGAAACCAAACCCCCGGAACCTTCCCCACAGGAAAAAATGGTTGTTATCTCCATCGAACGCGAAATTTTTTCCTCTGCCAAGCTCAAGGATGCAAACGGTAAAAAGGTTTTGGCCGCAACAAGACGAAAAACAGAAGCGCAAAAAAATCTATCTCCGGGCCAATACCGCTTGGAGGTTAAGTACGTTGGAGACGCCAAAACATACAAAAAGAAATATTTCATCGATCAAGACGTCGAAATCTATTGTGGTCAAAGTGATGGAGTAGCCAGCAATTGTATAGATCACAACCGGGAAGTGATACTCGATAGGAATGCGTCTGACTAAGCGCTCTAGCCTTCCCAGCGGATCATTCCCAAAGACTGAAGCAACGATTTTTCCTGCTCGTCCGCTTCACTCGAGAAATTGACGCGAACATAGTCTCGCTCGGCCATCGTTTCGTGCTCGGCTTCCACCCAACCGATATTGGTCAAAGAATCCCGAAAAGCAAAATCGTCCGGGTATAAATACACCATGCCCAATTCGTCTAAAACTAGCTGCGCTTCATCGATTCCCAAGAGCCACAACTGATTACGACCATCGTGATACAAAAGCGTTTCATAATACTCGAGCGCTTGATTGATCCGCTCGCTTGAAAGCTCAACAGCAACATAGCTTTCCGGCTTTTGTAGCTGTCCCACACTTCTATCCGTCAGCTTGACGTACCGCATTTTGAGAGGGGCACAAAGTTGCTGCGCGAGATAGCGATGCACGAATGCTAACTTAGCCGGTGGCGCGGATATCTCTAGTCGGGTATATCCACCATCGAGAACTTGACCACGAAAGGCCATTGGGGGAATATAGCCGTCGGGTGATCCCTGCTTGGTTACGCTTTGTGCTTTGGGCAATAAAGACATATTCTTCTCCTCGGAGGACTAGTGATTAACACATTCAGACAAGACAGAACAGAGAATCCGTATCCAAAACAGTATTTTGTCCGAGACATCCGTATCTCTCCTCCTTTGATTCTCGCGCCGATGGAAGGGGTTACCAATAAGACGTTCCGACGCTTAATCCGTTCCATCGGAGGACATGGGTTAACCTACACAGAATTCATTGCGTCACAAACAATTCAAAACAGAGGGAACCGCGCCTTGCAAACAGCTTCCTTTGATCCAGATGAGTATCCGATCGCGCTACAACTCTATGGAAAAGATCCACATATTATGGCCGAAGCAGCGAAGGTCGTTGAAGATCTGGGTGCTACGATCATCGACATTAATATGGGGTGTCCTTCCAAAAAGGTTTGCGCTCGTTCCGGAGGCTCTGCCTTGATGAAAGAACCCCTGCTGGCCGCCGCGATCGTTCGAGAAGTCAAAAAAGCGATAACGGTTCCCCTAACGGTAAAAATGCGTTCCGGATTTACACATTCCAATCGCAACGCACCCGAGATTGGGCGTATCTGCCAAGAGGAAGGTGCGGATGCTATCGCCATACACTGGAGAACAACAGAAGACAAATACGGAGGCGAGAGACAAATCGATAAAATAGCACAAACCAAAGCGGAACTGTCCATACCTGTCATCGCAAATGGAGATATAATTGATGCTGAATCTGCAATTCGCATGCTCCAAGATACAGATTGTGATGGTCTAATGATTGGCAGAGGAGCCATGCGAAACCCATGGGTTTTTCAAGAGATCCACGCTGCGCTGCAACAAAAAGAATACATACCGCCATCCATTGAAAAGCGCCGTGTCCTCCTACGAACCTTTTTACACCGCTATCGAGACGATTTTAAACTGGAAAAGATCAGCCTCGGTAAATTCAAGCAGATCGCCAACCATTTTTACAGTGGACTCCCCAACGGCCCTGCGTTGAGAATGGCAATTTTACGCAGCCAAAGTTTGAAGGAGATAGAAGAGAATATCCAGCGTTTTTTCGAGGAGGCTCAATGAAAAAAGTTGAAAAAATCCAAAAAATCCAGCGCATTCTAGAAGAACTCTATCCTGATCCACCCGTTCCGTTGGATCACTCTTCGCCCTATACGCTCTTGGTCGCTGTGATGCTCTCTGCACAAACGACCGACAAAAAGGTGAACGAGGTTACCCCCGGGCTATTCACGTTGGGAACGACCCCGGAAGAAATGGCCAAACAGTCGGTTGCAGACATACGCGAAAAAATCAAATGGATCGGCCTTTCGAATACAAAATCAAAAAATCTAAAAAAGCTGAGCCAGATAATTGCGGAGAAACACAATGGAATTGTGCCAAGAAATTATCCCGATCTCGAAGCCCTTCCCGGAGTCGGACATAAAACCGCCAGTGTCGTGATGTCTCAGGCATTTGGAGAGCCAGCATTTCCCGTAGACACCCACATACACAGACTCGCGTATCGTTGGG
>JAYYRF010000730.1:0-6209 GCA_036127535.1 Myxococcota bacterium
GGCCCCTTTGGTGAGGAGATGGACTTGGGAACCAAGAATAAGCCTTTGGAATCTATAAGACAAACGTTGCGTATCGCAAGGGGTACTTGGGGGATCGCCGTCATGTTTCGGAACATACCCAAGCAGATTTTTGCCGCACGAAACGGCTCTCCGTTGGTCGTGGGAATTGGTCGCGACTCCATGTATATTGCATCTGACCCGCATGCCATTGCTCCGTATACCAATCAAGTAATCTTTTTGGAGGATGGTGACCTCGTTCAATTACTGCCTGACGATGTCCAGATATCCCGTTTGGATGGGAAAACGGGCAACAAACTGATTGAGACTTTGGAAGAGCAGTGGGGAGAAGGAGAAAAAGGCGACTTTCCGCATTTTATGATCAAAGAAATTCACGATCAGCCCGAAGCCATTCGTCAATGTTTACGAGGCCGCCTCTTGAATGAAGAAGGAATGGCCAAACTCAGTGGTTTGGAGATGGACCCCAAATCATTTTTAAATCTCAGTTCGGTGACCCTAATTGGATGTGGTACCTCCTACCACGCGAGTTGTATTGGTGCTTTAGCGATAGAACGTTTGGCTCGCATACCGGCGCGTGCAGAAATCGCATCTGAGTTTCGTCATCGCAACCCTGTCATCGATCCTCATTCTCTCTTCTTTGCCGTTACCCAATCTGGCGAGACGGCGGATACGCTTGGTGCGATTAAGGAAATCAAAGTAAAAGGTGGCACCCCTATGGGGATTGTAAATGTTGTTGGTTCGAGCATTGCGAGAGAATGTGGGCGTGGTGTCTATATTCATTCTGGACCCGAAATGGCCGTTGCATCGACCAAGGCATTTTCAAATATGATTTCCGCCATGTATTTATTCACCCTTCAGGCTGCGCGAGTTCGGACGATTTCGTCGGCTGTTGGTCAGCAGTTTTGCGAAGAATTTGAGAAGATCCCTGATTTGGTTGACACATATCTTCAGAATCCTGGGGACATCGACAGTATTGTTCGGTGGGTTTGTGATTCCAAAATTACTTTTTTCCTCGGGCGTGGGTTTTCTGCTCCAGTGGCTGCAGAAGGTGCATTAAAGCTAATGGAAGTCGCTTATATTCCTTGTGTTTCTTATCCAAGTGCAGAGATGAAGCATGGCCCGATTGCCTTAATCGACAAGGGCACACCGGTGATTGTTGTGGCTCCTGATGACCATTTGAAATCCAAAACGTTGTCTTCTTTGCAAGAGTGCCGTGCGCGCGGGGCAAGGATAGCGCTTATCCATACAGAAGGGGACTCCATCGCTGAATACGGTGACATTTCTATATCTATTCCGAGATCTTCCGAGATATTCTCCCCTTTGCTCACAGTTCTACCCCTGCAACTACTCGCCTATAAGACCGGTTTAGCCTTAAATCGAGATATAGATCGACCGCGGAATTTGGCGAAATCTGTTACGGTAGAATAAGACAATCTTCTTTTCGTATACCTCTACTGTCGTTCATATCGTTGGAGCTTTCACTATGTTTACCTTCCTTTTATCAAGCTTATTGTATGCAGCCCCCTTTACTCCGTTCGCTTCCGAAGGGACGGTCATCCGGAAACCGGTTCGTATTTCGGCTTTGGGAAATACCTGTATGGGAGGCTTATTGTCCTCAAAGATGTGTGGGAAAACACGGGTCATCATGCAGTCTATTGCCAAGGAAAAACCCGATGCTGTACTATTTTTGGGTGATTTTGTAAAGAATGGCAATGCCAATTCCTGGGCGAAGAATACGGCGGATTACCAAGGTGTTTTGGGTGATATCCCCGTTTTAGCCGTACCGGGAGAATCGGAATATCAAATGGCGCCCAAGTTATTGCCTTATGCAAAAAATCTACCCGGGATGGCCGAGGATATTGGTTTAAATCGCTCTGCTGGATGGTTTCACATTCGTGTGAACGTTGGAGAGCAAAAGTGGAAGATTCTTTTCTTAGACGCCAACAAGAATCAAATGGGCAGTAAGTGGAACGAACAACTCCGCTGGCTGGACAAAACCCTCAAGAAAAATAAAGATCAAGTGTTGGTCGTCTTAAACAAATCCCCCATAGACTTGGGTGGCAGTTCTGCAAAAGAGGCTCGGGTCTTACTGAATGAGGTGAAGGAAAGACTTGGTTTGCTGCAATTGCGTGCCGTTTTGTTCGCCGGTTCTCGTACGACCCAAGCTTTCTTGCCCGAAGGGAATTTTGATCCGCTCTATGTCGGTTGTGGTGGTGGTGGTCTCAAGGCTGATAATCTTCATCGATTCGAGCGCAAAAAAAGGTGGGGTCTACATCCTGCTCTCGATGCCTTCTACATGGAGAACCTTATGCGCAGTGATGTAGAGGATGCCATTAAAGATATGGCAAAGGGGAAAGGCGATTATAAGAAAAAACGACCTACGCTGAGTGGTGCCGGATTCCCAACGTATGGATGGTGCAACATCAATATAGATGGAAAGGGAATCCGAATACACACAAATTATCTGAGTGCTAAGAATCAAGTGAAGAAGTCGCTTAAGCTGAGGTATAATAAGCTAAAGGGGTGGCACTCAACAAAATAGGTAGTTTTGTGAACGATATATACCGACAACGGATCCAAAATTATAAGCGTAAGGATTACTCAAATTGCCTTGCTTTTCCGGTTGAAATCGTTGGTTACGATGGCATAATGCGTTGTTATTCTTTTGAAGACTCCATCTCACTCTACAAGGAACGAATTCGAAACGCCCATCAGCGTTTTGGGAACGAAACGATTCTCAACGCTGAAAAAGAGCATTGCAAAAAGCGAATCGCACAACTTCGCCGAAGCTACTACATTCAATATGGTTGGGAGTCTTTTCGCATAGAGTCGTCTTCTGAAGCGTTACGCCCTGAAGACGCCGGTGAATTATCTGCATTCCTCCGAAGTACATTTGCGGTGGGGGACTTGCGTCCTGCGATAGAACTGAACGTCGTCCGTCAAAATGAATCAGAACATATATTTGCCACGCAAGTAGGAGAACAACAATACCTGCTATACATGCATTGGACTCTGGAAGAGTATTCGAAATTCTGCCTTCAACAGTTATCTTCGTCGGAGAAGATTCTTTTTAAGCGAGAGGGAGAGGATGTATTTTTGTCCCTTATCGGTTCCGGCGAAGTCGAACTACCGCAGATGGCCGAGGACTTACTCGAAGAGGAAATTTTAATCGCTGTGAATCACCTTAAGTGGGGGGATCTTCTTGAAGGCTTGGCGCATTTTGTTGCCCTTTACCAACACAATCCCTACAATCGGTCCGCCTATTGGGGTGCATCTATTGTGTATGAGAAAGTGGGAGCCTATGCTGAAGAGGAGATGACCTTGCGAATGGCGGTTCACTACTTTACTGACGATCCCGCTTTTTTGTTACGCTATGCTGCCGTCTTAATCCGAAGAAGCGCTGATGAAGCCGTTTCAATACTTCATCGTGCGAAGAGTAATGGTGCAAGCCCCAAGCAGATTGAATTTCTTCGTTGTTTTGCGTACATACAGCAAGGTTCGTATATAAAAGCCCGCCGTTATTTGGAAAAAAAGCAAAACCGTGCAAAGCTTTCGAAATCTCAAAGAAGAACGGCCTTGTACCTTTTGCATTTATTACGCTTTCGAGCGTTCTGCCGGTTGTCATTTCTGTTTGTTTTGGCACTCTCGTTAAACGGTGTGTTGATGGGCTTATCGTTGTTGTGGATATTGTTCGCCGCAACGATCCTTCTCTTTCCCATCTTGCACATTTTTTGGAGCCGTCGTTATCAACGTTTCCTAACCGGAGAGACTGGCTCGTTCTACTCCCTTTTACCGTCATCAGACTTTCAGAAAATCCGAACCGCTACCGATGCGCACTAGTTTTGCTGTCGATAAAGGCTCGGAAAGACTCCTCTTCGATTCTTAAGGTTACCCCCTCTGTATTGCTGTTCAGCAAGACGGAACCATCTTCTCCTTCGGATAGAATTGCGTAACGCATACTGCTATCGTCTTCGAAGGTTAGGGTGAGGGAGCCATTTGCGGGTTTTTCGATCCGATTAATTCGATTGACCTTAAGCGTTGAAATGAGGTTGTGAAGTTTTCCAGCATCATTCCAATCCTCATCTTGCGAGGCCTTTATCTCTTCATCTCCGAAGCGAAATACAATGGTGCGCATCCTTTGGGTTTTGGGATAAAATTCTGAACTATAGAAGGAATCTATGGGGGTTTGGAGAAGATTAAAGTTTTCTTCAGAGATGGAACCGCCCCCCTTTTGGATGGTTGAGGCGACCCATTCACTTGAGTTCCACTCAATTTCATTATGGATTTCGTTGCCCTCGAGGATTAAACTATTCGCCGAGGATGCCTTCTCTGCTGCGAAGTTTTCAATGTGGATCTCATGAAGTTCTTTGAGCCAAAACGAGATCTTCTCATCGTCTAATTCTACGGTGAACGGTGCCGTTTGTTGCCAGCCAGACTCCGTTTGAGAAGCCTCCAGTCCTTCAGGAAAAATGATGCTATTAATTTGCGTAGGCAGGGTGTTCAGAACCTTTCGCATCCGAAATGAATCAAGATCTCCTCTAAGTCGTGTTGAAAGCTTACTTCGGGATAGTCGAGGAGTCTTATCAATGCAAAGGACGTAATTGCTGTTACTCACCGGCGATTCGTCACCGACTATGATGTCATAGGTCGTCTGAGAATCCTTTGATGAGGTGGCGGTAACCTTGTAATGCGGTGCGTTTAAGCCATATTCGGCAAGATCCTTCTTTAGGGGAGATGAGCACTCCATCTCCTCATATATCCCTAAGATCGAATCGATTTTTGCTGTATCTGCAGTAACGGATATAGGGCTTTCAATAAGCCATTTTCCACTTTTTCGGGAGAGAACAATACTTTCAGACGGTGATTGAAACTGTATCTTTTCAATGTCTTCCTTTTGAAAATCCTTGAAAGCAGCAGTCCATTTTAGCTCGGCTTCTGATTCAGGCGAATCTAAAAAAGCAACGGCCGATAGGCATAATACCAAGGTGGTACCCAAATATAGCATGGTTCGGTTTTGCTTTTCGTTCATGAGGACACAGGAGAAAAATTGAAGATTTCATTATAGCAACGATTTATTACCTTGACGAATTGATAGAGAGGATTATTTCTAAAACTCATTACTCGAAGAGGCCGTATAATGTCTGAGAAAAGCAATCCTGAAGAAAGTACCAACCCCAAACCTTCCGATCATTCGGAGGAAGTCGAAAAAGAAGAAGAAGAGAGCGCTGAAGAGTCGGTTAGCGAAGAAGGGGAAGTCGTAGAACTCGATCCGATACAGCAGCTCAATGCTGAATGGGAAACAAAATTAGACGCGAAGCAAAAAGAGGTTGATGAATTGACGGCGCGACTTCGTTCGGTCAGTTCTGCCTACAAGAAGCAACAAGATGAAATGAAGGAATCTCGTGAAAGAATGGAACGCCAATTGGTATACCGAGAGTCCCGTCGTCGCGGAGAAGTGGTCAAGGTTTTGTTTGATCCTTTGGAGAATCTCCGTCGCTCCTATAAAGCTTTGAGAGATTCGGATGCAGATTCTCAACATGCAGATGGAATCGATATGGTCATCAAGGCGTTCATGGACGGTTTCCACAAATTAGGGCTGGAAGTCATAGATCCTACGGGTGAAAAGTTTGATCCCAATAACCACGAAGCTTTGATGTTACAGCCTACCGAAGACCGTTCACTGGATGAGGTGGTTCTTCAGGTCTTTACCACAGGCTACCGTATTGAAGGTATCGTTTTGAAACCGGCTCAGGTTATCGTCGGAAAGTACAACGGTCCGCCGCTAAAAGAAGACGAGCCCGAAGAAGAGGACAGTAAAGAGTCCGACAGCGAATCTGCTGAAGAATCACAGTGAACCTTGCGCATCAATGAGTACATCCGCTCCCTTTCACATTGTATTGGTCGAGCCTGAAATTCCACAAAACAGTGGTAATATTGGTCGCTTGGCTCTCGGTTTGGGTGCTCGGCTTCATTTGGTGCATCCTTTGGGGTTTTCGCTGGACGAGAAAGCCGTACGCCGTGCGGGTTTGGATTACTGGAAGAAAGTTGATGTTCAAGAGCATCCTTCTCTTAGCAGTTTTATGGATTGGGTAGGGGAAAGGCCAATGTTTCTCTTCTCAACCAAAGCAGCGATATCGTATAAAAAAGCCTGTTTCCCTCGTGGGTCTCTTCTGATCTTTGGACCGGAGTCT
>JAYYRF010000731.1:0-4045 GCA_036127535.1 Myxococcota bacterium
GGATCGTGTGAACCCATTCCCATTACAAAGTAAATGTCAAAGGCGTGGTTCGAAACGTCCTCATCCATGCTGAAGATGAAGTAGTCGAGTTCTTCTTGGACCCAACCGGCCGTACAATCTTTTAGCAAAGACAAAACTTTATAGAAGCGTTTATCCGTGTAGGGTGTCGGTTCCTTTGCATTGTTCTTCTCTTGCTGTAACAGTCGCAAAGAGTGCTTTCGATTTTGAAGGGTGACCCGGGCTTCTTCTTGCTCTTCTGCTGGAAGTGTTCCGATATCGGTCTGTGCAATCGCCTGATCGATCCCCTCCATCTTCTCCGTCAATGCTTGCATATGTGCCTTGTAGGCCGCCACGTCGTCGGCGATATCTTTGGGAACCTGGTAGATGTACAATTGCTTTAAAAGATCGTAGTAGCGTTTTTGGTGATCGGTACCAAAGGCTTGTGCCGCGGGAAGCTGCGAGAAGAAACGAGAATCGAGCAGCAGAGATTCCGCTTGCGATAGGATTTCTTGATTGTCTTTTTGCATCCATTCTGTGACCTTTGCCGCAACGATCTCTGCTATTTCAGCATCGATCATGCCCTTCGAACGCGAATCATCGAGCAAGAGGGTCATTCCTTTGATGAAGGGGCTATATTTCTTCGATTGACTGAGCGCTCTTTCGTGCTGGAGCAAGGCGAGAATCCCTTCACGGAATCGGTTCTTTTCTTCCAGAATCTTAAGTCCCTGTTTTCCAATTTTCCAAAAGCGCTCGATGAGTTCGAGGACGATATTCGACCAGTCTTGTTGCATGTCCGCTTGGTTGTTAAATGCAGAAGAGATGGCCTTTTGTTGTATTTTGGTATGTGTGCTTCGATAGGCACACAGCAAAAATTCTTCGTGTGGACGTTCTTCGATACGGTGTTGGTAGGCTTTTTTGCTTTCGCCGTCTTTTTGATTCCGATCGGGGTCTCCCGTCAGTTTTTCCGAGAGCTTCTCGTAGGCCAAAAGAGCGAGGTCTCGATCCTCTTGGGAGAGGAAGTCCGACCATAATTCGGTGTGCCATGCATGTACGTTTGGATCTTGTTGAATGTAGGTATCTTGCACGTTATCGAGCAGCTCTTGAAGGAGAACCGAAAAAACCTTCGGTTCGGACAAAGAGAGTAAGAATCGGCGCGTGCGGAAGAAATTTCCGTCGATGAGGTTGTGTTTTAGGTAGAGTTTGACGACCTCGACAATCGCTTCGTGTTCCCGCCAAAAAAATATGCGGTTGAGCAGCTGCATATCTTGGAGGAGCTGCTTGGGGACTCCGATAAGCGGTGCGGTTGGGTCGATACCGCGGTATTTCTGCAGTATGGAACCATCTTCCGCTTGAACGAAGGCACCCAATTGGTCTTGGCTCCAGTCTTCTTCTGAGAGGCGCGTCCATTTGCTTTTCCAGTCGGGCTCGGCTGCGATCGTCGCGTTGATATGGGTTTGTAGGCGCACGACACCCATCATCCGGATATCTTCAAAGCCCGAGTCTTGGGTCTGACGAATCAGTGAACGAACGGATTCGATACCACGTTGTTCCGCTTTTCTAAAAAGGGCGTGCATGATTCTTGCGCGCAGATTCTCTTCCTTGGGCGCAGCGGTTTTTTGTGTGATTTCATTCCACAAGTACGCTCGAGTGTCGCTTTTGAAGGTAATATCTGCACTTTCAAAGATGTATCGAACCGCCATTCTCTCTGATTGAGAGTACACGTCGTCTCGAAAAATTAACTGTACGATGGAACGGGCTTCTGAATGTCGGATCCGGAAGTTGCTCTCCTCGACAAGAGACCGAATATCGAACGCTTTGTCGCCCTGACCCATTTTCGATCGCTTAACAAAACGTGCGCTGAGAACCATCGAGATCAACTTCTGTTCTACGATGGGTTCGTGAATGAATTCCAAGAGACCGTCGACGGCCCGAGATCGAGCGAGTGCTTTATCCGTGTCGACCAGCGAGAGTAGAATGGGAAGCGCCTGCATTCGACCCAGTCTTGCCAGTGCGAGTGCGCCGAGCGACGCGATTTCGGGTTGATAGGAAACCGACATTTCTTGCAGGAGAATCTCCTCCGTAAATGTGAGATCTCTGCCGAGGGGTTTGGGAGTGAAGACCGATCGTTGTACCGTCGAGAGCATTCTCTCTTGAATCTCAACGGTCATCGGGAAGGTTTGACAGCAGTATATGAAGGTTAGGTAAGCGCGCATCGGCATGTCAGGGGACGGTTGTACCGCAGCGATGATGCGTTCCGCCTCTGTCCAGTCAACTACGCGATCGTCTTGATCTAGCGAAATCGCCTCTTGAAAGATCGCTTCGACGGTAGAGTCGAGTTCAAGATGATTGGCAAAACGCTCATATTCCGCACGATACTCCTCGTCTTCGAGGTCGAGCAGCTGTGTATGGACTTGTGGGTCGATGTAGCGAAGATAATTCTGTACTCCTTCTTCCAAGGTTAGGGACAAGATGAATGCCCGATACCGCAAGTTTTCGTTGCTGCTGTCCCGTACCTGCCGTAGTAAATCCTTTGCGGCTTCGCGGGTCTGCGGGTTTTGCAGCATGCCTTTTTTGTACATGGTCTCCAAACCGCGTTTTTGGATGCGTTCCTCCTTGTGAGAGAGGGTGAGTAAGATTCCCTCGATCCCGGGGAGCAAAGGAGCCGCACCGTCGAACAAAAATGTGAAGGCAGCGTCGACAACGTCATCGTCGCTTTCTCCCAGCGCGGATAACACCTGCTCGTATGCCATTTGGTATATGAGATTTGTCGGATCGCTGTCGCGTTTTTGGGCTAGTTCCGCAAAGCCGCGCAGCGCTTTGTTTTGCACATAGCCATTATTTTCGAAGGCAAAGGTCAATGGGAACAGATTCTCCTTCCCGTACAGCTCTTCTGAGCGGAGATAGTCAAGGGCGATGCGCGAAGAGGCTTCATCGTATTCGTCATAAATTATGTTCTTGTAGATCAAAGCCCGTGTGGGATGTCCGGTGGCGTGTAGCAATTCCAAAGCTCGGGTACTCAACGCCGGATTTTCTTCCTCTTGAATCGCTCGTTCCAGTAGCTTCACAGAAAGGGTATCCTTCCATGTGCCGATCCATTCGATGAGGGAACGACGAGACGCTAAAGAACCTTGGAGTCTCTCTGTGGCAAATTGCTTCGCACCGACGAAGAGAGTCAGATCTCCGCTCAGTTTACCCTCTTGCTTTTCTTCTCGTATGGAAAGATTCGCATCGGGCGTTCTGCGGTGTGTGTATGTGATATTGTATACGCCCAGTTCAGCAGAGTCTAAATCAGAGTCGTTCCGTCCCACCAACAAACAGTCCTGGTAGTACAATTCGCCACGGTTGTTCTCCATAGGGAACAAGCCCAAAGCGATAGGACCCCACTCCACGGTTGTTTTCGACGGATAATCGACGTCGCTTTGCCAGGTATAGAGTTGGTTGTCTTTGCTGATAGAGTAAAAATACTGTGTGGGGGCAGCGAGGAATTGAACGATGTTCTTCTTGGGCCCGCGGCCCTTTCCCTTTGGTTTGGGAATCCGCTCTGCCAAGCCAATCACCGTCATGGTTAGATCAGAAGCTGCTGCGATGAGATACTCTTTCTCGTCCCGTCCGCGCGAGAAGATCAAGTCGGTGACAGGCTGGCTGTGCAATTTGGTTAAGACCTGTCTGTCCACGTCGTACAGGGTTTTTTGTGCGAATCCCCCCTCTTTCGGATCGAAGAAAAGATACAAACCATCGTCAAAACCGAGTGCAAAGCGACCGCTGTCGATATCGACTGTCATAGCCGTCACGTCGCGGGTGATCCCGTCTCCTTGATCCAAAGACGGATCTTGGTATTGGGGAACATCGACGGAGTGGGTAATTTCTTCTTTGTTCACATCGATAAAGACAATTCGACTCTCCTCGGACAGTAAACACATCAAGGTTTGATCGTTGTATGCGCACATCCGTGCGATCAAAGGTAGGTTGGGGATTTGCTTCGGGGATTCCGGCCATATTTGGGGCAGGATTGAGTCTTCTACCGAGTCTGCGCGATCCAGTTGGG
>JAYYRF010000732.1:0-7264 GCA_036127535.1 Myxococcota bacterium
CCAAAGCAGTGGGACGATGGCTCCTTTGCGCAAGCGGTGGAAGGAACCATGCAGCATCCACCGCCGCATCTTTGGTTTGTCCGATACCTACCGTCCTTTGTGAGCCGTATAATTGCAAAGCGAATTTTGTCGCACAAGAAAGAGTTTCGGTGTACGCTCAAGACCATCTCCCAACTGATTGCAGAACACGATATCGAAAGGATTGATCTGCTTAAAATCGATTGTGAAGGGGCGGAGCTTGAAGCCCTGCAAGGGATTAGCGATGAAGATTGGGGGAAGGTTTCCCAAGCCGTCATTGAAGTACGCGATATAGATGGACGTTTGGCGAATATAAAAGCTCTCCTCTCTCAAAACGGGCTCCAAGACCAAGCCGTCGAGAAAGAAGAGGGGCTAGAGAAAACCAATCTGTACAACATCTTTGCCAAACGGAGGGATCGATGAGCCCTCTCATTGTGATAACCTTGCTCATCGCCTTCCTTTGTAATGCCTTTGGTTTCGTCTTTTCCTATTTTATTTTGCAAACGGATGCGTTTGGACGATTGCGTATCCAAAAACGACGCTACAGAAAGGGTACTTTTCGCAAACGACTTCCATTGATTCTCCTCAATCTCAGCATACTCTTTGTACTGGTCTTTGTCGGCCTCTACTTTGCTGAAGGCTTTTTCGATATGGAGTGGCAGTCTTGGTGGTCGATTGCGATACAGATATCCGTTTTCGTACTTTTGGATGATGTGTACTTCTACTTCTATCACCGCGCATTGCACAACGTTCCCGTGCTGTACAGTAAAATTCACAAGATCCATCACCGCGCATTTGCACCGTTCCCGATGGAGTATATCTATGTGCATCCCCTGGAGTGGATGCTTGGAACCCTTGGGATCGTTTTAGCAGCGGTGTCCATCGTGTTGGTAAACGGCCAAATTTCCGTACATGCTTTTTGGATTTTTTCTGTGATTCGCAACCTGCACGAGGTTGATATCCACTCTGGTCTTCGCAGTCTTTTTGCCCACAAAATCCCTCTGTTTGCCGCGACGGAGCATCACGACTTTCACCATCGCAAAAATACAAAAGGGAACTATGGCTCGATGTTTACCTTTTGGGATACCGTCATGGGAACGAGCATCGACATGGAAGAGAAGCCCCCAAAGGTTAAAGCGGCGCTGCTGAGCTAGGGCTGCTGTAAGTACTGAAAGGCTTCTTTCACGAAACGAGACGGAACCCGTACATTGAATTCGGCGGCTCCGATTCCCCGAAGAAGCGTCCAGTAAATCGTATTGCCAGACTTCTTTTTGTCGGAAGCGATTTTTTCTTCAACATTGCTCCAAATGAGCGTGTGGGGAATTCGAATGGGCAGTTGCGTGTTTCGCAACGCGCGTTCGATCGTCTGAAATTGCTCTTCGGATAGCCGGTTCATGCTGACGGAGATGTGTGCTTCACCAAGCATCCCCAGGGCCACTGCCTCACCGTGGAGCAGTGGTTTGTCCCAATCTTGAGAGAGACTTTCAATGGCGTGTCCAAGGGTATGTCCGAAGTTTAGAATTTTGCGCAGTCCGGTTTCCAAAGTATCTTTTTCCACTACGCTTGCTTTGATCTCGCACGATCTTCGTATAATATCAATCCAATTCGATTCATAAGATGGGTTGAGACCGATATCTTGAAAATAGGCCTCGTCCCAGACGAGTCCGTGTTTAATGACCTCCGCCATGCCCGCGCGCAATTCTCTTGGGGGTAAGGTAGACAGAGTATGTACGTCGATGAGGACGGCTTTGGGCTGTACGAACACGCCGAGCATATTTTTATATCCTTTCCAGTTGATACCGACTTTACCTCCAATGCTGGCATCGACTTGGGCGAGGAGTGTGGTTGGAATCTGTACAAAATCCATACCGCGCATGTATGTGCTGGCGGCAAAGCCTCCGATGTCTCCGACAACCCCGCCACCGAGATTGATCAAAAGCGAACGTCGATCCATATTGAATCGAAGCATCTGGGTCTGTATGTACTCCAGTGTGTCACCATTTTTAAACGATTCCCCCGCGGGAATTTGAATGAGGGGGTATTGGTGTAGAGAGGGATGAGGTGTATACCAATGCCGAGCCACATTTTCGTCGGAAAGAATCACAACCTTGCTGTATGTAGACAGCGGTAGAAAGGATGATAATTGGGGGAACCAACCGGCGTCAATGGAAATGCGATAGGCGTGATCTTGTTGGGTAGGTGTGATAAACAGGGACGTTTTGGAACGGGATGATGGCATTGGTTTCCACGCGATAATTACAAGATCGATACTATAACCGAGAAATCGTCGTATATACCCTAGAATTTCGTTTGCGGCGGTGGGAGCCGGTCATATATGATTTGATCGCTTTGGACAGATGTTATACTTTTTTCATGTTGTATATACTGATGTCCTGCACCGCCGTCGCTCCTTTTCCTGCCGGGTTACCCTCGGATTTTGGTCGCTATTTGGGCATAATAGAGCCGGTGGCGGTCATAGAGGAAGAAGATTATAAAAGCTACTCTTTCGATGTGGAAGACGGACCGAAGTGTTTGCGTGGAGATCCCTTTCAGATGTCTTCGCGTATCGGAGATTCGAACTCGTTGCTGATCTATTTGCAAGGAGGCGGAGCGTGTTGGTCTGATAACTGTTTGGCATACTCTGTTGCCCCTTCGGGGTTACGGGAATTTGGGGTCTTGAATACGGAGCATGCGCAAAATCCTTTTGCCGACTGGAACGTTGGTTATGTCCCGTACTGTGACGGTTCGATTTTTGGTGGCGATTGTGACATCGATGACGACGAGGATGGCGTAATCGATCGGTATCATCGCGGTTTCGCGAACCTTTCTGTTGCGTTGGAAACGCTCCATCACGAATTTCCAGATCCGGATCGCATCGTCTTGGTCGGTATTAGTGGTGGTGGCTACGGGGCTTTGGCGGCCGCGGCTTTGGTGCGGATGCTTTGGTCTGATCGGGCGCTGGACGTGATCGCGGACAGCGGCTTGGGGCTAGGTCGAGAAGGAGATGACGAATTCTTGAGGAAGGTTCTTTCCGAATGGAATGCGTTCCCTCTTTTTCCCGACGACTGTGATGACTGCTTGGTAAACGGACACGCTACCGGATTCACCGATTGGATGTTGGAGCTTGATCCGCATATCCGCTACTTGAATATATCCTCCGAACAAGATTATATTATTGGAAACCTATTTTTGGGTCAGTCCGGATCTATCTATTCGGAGTCAGTACATACACAGACCCAGAGACTTGCACAAAATCACCCCGATCAGTATCGTCGTTTCATATATCCGGGAATTCAGCATACGGCCTTGGCATTTGATTCCACCACAGATTTTGGTGCTTGGGATGCATGGATGGACGAAGACGTAATTGAAAATCTTCTCGGTCGCTTCGATGTGGTGCAAGTCGATGGCGTTACAACCGCGGATTGGGTACGCGAATTGGTGGAGCAAGACGAGTTGCCGCGCAGTTTGGTTGGACAGTAGCGCAACCTACGTATTCGAGAGCGGAATCAGATCGGTGGCGAAGATGCGATCCGATTGTCGAAGTTCGTTCAGAATATCCGAAGACGGTGGACGGTTGACTTGAATACGGGCACAGGCGGCTTTGGCGCCGCGAAAGATAATGTTTTCCATTTCCTGCACATTGATGTTGGCGCGACGCAATTTATCCAAGATGTCTGCGAGAACTCCGACGGCGTCTTCGTGTCGAACGACGAGAAGGTGACTCGCGTGTTTTTGTTGCGCCAGGTTAACGCAATTGGGAACGGATCCCGTGGCGAGCCAGGTGCTTATGATGTGGATCACTTCGTCGCCAACCGCTTCACTCGCTTGTGCCGTACTCGCGCCGATATGGTGCGTTCCAAACACGTTGTCGAGTTTGGCGAGCGGTTGTTCCCACTCTCCATCAGAACTGGGTTCTTGACAAAATACATCCAATCCCGCACGGATCCCTCTCTCTTGTACCGCGGTCGCAAGATGAGCTTCGTTGACGACTTCTCCGCGAGAGGTATTGATAAAGATACTGCCGGGTTGGAGAGCTTGTAGAACCTCTGCGTTGATTAGGCCTCTTGTTGTATCATTCAGGGGTAGATGTACACTGAGCGCATTGACCCGACCAACCATATCCAACAGCTCTTCTACTTTGGAGACGCCACATGACGTCATGGTTTTTTCATCGACGAAGGGATCCCAACCGAGAACGTTCATTTCAAAGGCTGTGGCACGCTGGGCTAGTTCTCTACCAATGCTGCCCATACCGATGATTCCCAGCGTCCGGTGCTTGAGACCACTGCAATTCTTGGTGAACGTCTTTTTGCCCCACTGACCGTTTCGCAGCGCCATGACATTATCCGCGATTCTCCGATCGGCGTTGATGATATGCCCCATGGCCAATTCTGCAACGGCAACCGCATTTTTTCCGGGACAATTGGCAACATAAATCCCTTGATTGCTTGCGGTGTCCAAATCGATGGTGTTCACCCCTGCTCCGGCACGGATGATCAACGAAAGGGAAGGAGCGGCTGTGAGATGCTCTTTTTGAACTTTGGTAGAACGAACGACGAGTACTTGGGGGTCAAAGTCCCCTAGGGTTGCGGTCAGCGTATCTCCTTTTATCGACGGGTTGACGCGAACGGTACAGTCTTGTTGAATCAGTTCTTGTTGGACGTGCGAAGAGAGTTTATCGGCGATGAGAATGCGCATGAATGTTCCGTTTCTTGAGATCAAAATGTGGTTGGGTAGCGAAAAAACAATGTGTTCTCGAATGACACGTTGATGATTTTATGGAGAAGACTACGGGCAAAGGTTTTGATTGAAATCGCTGCACGTTGTCGTAAGTGTGTTTTCCGCATCGCAACAGCATTGGATATTCTCTTCGGTGAGTTCTTCGCTGGCAAATTCGCAAATATTGACTTGCTCCCGTAGAAACGTTCCGTTCTGAGAAGAGATGTTCCAAATGGCCATCGGACCGATGAGTTCGTCATTGTCGCCAGCGATGGTGTTGAGGTATTCGAGTTCGCTGGTGGTGCCCCTTACATCGAAACCGGGATTGCTTGCATTTACGAGGGAGGAAAACTCATTGAAACGGGGATCGGCGGCTCCAAAGGTGAACGGATTATTCATCGCCTCTGCCCCGGTAATCGTTTTGAGTGCATCTTTTACACTATCGCCTGATACCAAGTTGTATACGTTGTCGGTATCGCTCAGAGAAACTTGATCGCGATAGTATCCCCAAATGTATGCATAGAGGCCAACCCAAGCAGCGTCATATGTGTACGGTGTAAAGGGATTCCAATCGCTGCTTCTGCTATTCGCATAATAACCGGACAAACTGGCCGCCGGTGTGTTGGACGCCTCTGGGTATCGATCGAAATCACTTTCAAAATCGTTATACAACAGCTGTACATTACTGTTCCGTGAAGGGTATGGTGTCGTTCCTTGAATGAGAATCGATTCCGGTAAGGCCGGTGAGGTTGCCGGATCATTGAGGTGATTCAGAACCGATTCGTTCGCGGCGGAGTCGCTCATAAAAACCCGCACACCGCTGTAGGTCTCATCCTCATAAAAGACGTTGATAAAGGCTTTGTATGTATCGGATTGAGAACTGGCGATGAAAACCAGTCCGACTTCTTCGTTGTTGATGCTATTCTCAACGCTTCTGCTCCACAACGTTGTCAATTTGTCTCGAATTTCGGATTCAATCGCCGCGATGCGTGCGGACTCATCTTGATCCTCGAGGCCGCTTGGACGAGTGAATAATTCCCGATCGTCGGCATTGACCACATTGATACGGCTCATCAAACCTTCGCTGTATACGTCTTCATCTTCTTGGAGAGCAATAAATTTCGAGATGGGCTCATTGCCGCTTTGCGCGCGCACCAACACTTGGTTGAGTAAATAGCCTTGCACCAGGTCATTGGGGAGAGTGCGCCAAAAGTACTCGCTTCTTCCCAGCGTATCGCCAGCGGTGACCGAACCCGATATGAAAACAGCGTTGCGCTCGTGTATCATATTCTGATTCAAGGCGTTCAAGGCTGCATCAGAACGATATGGCCCGAAGATAAGGGGCACTTGTAATTCTCCGACAAGGAAGTCGACCGCGTCTCGAATTCGCTGCTCGCTGTATTCCCCGTTTTCATAATAGTTACAATGAATGACTGTAAAGCCGCGACCATCGACTTTGTTGCGGTTCGCCTTCTCTACCGCGATATCGATAGCCTTCGTAAGATGTTGTCCGCTGTTGCTGCTGCTTTCATAATACAGCGAACCAATTAAGTGATTGTTGCTGCGTGTGTCCCAGTTTTCAAATAAACCGTCCGGTGTGGTACTTTGACATATTTCCATCGCGTTCTGCAACCGTTCAGGCGTGCGGTTACCATCATCGGATTGTGTGGGTTGCATGCAGTATCGGTGAGAATCGGTATTGGCGCCGGGAAGTGTTTCGCACACATAGCCCACACCGAATTGGGTATAGCATTCAAAGGAGTTGTTACACTCCGGAACGTTGGTTGCCGAGCAAGACCAAAGCAAAGAGAGCAGCATTAGAAAACCCCCTGTACGGATACGGAATTGGGAGACACGGTCAAGAAGGAGCCGTACTTGATTTCGAGAAATGTATGGGTCAGTATTCCCGCGGCGCATATTCCCCAACCAACCCCGGCGATAATATTGGACTGTTCTTCTCTTTGGAACAGATCTTCTGTCTGCGTTTTGGAACAGATCAGACGATTATCGACCGTAGAGCACGAGACGTTGATTTGATCGCGGTATTGAAAGGCTTGGTGATGAAAAAAAGCACCGGTAACACCGCCGGCCACGGCGATGGCGACAGTTGTACCCCGTTGCCATTTTGCGGGTGCTTTGGGTAGATCTCTTTGGCTTGTGGAGATGGGTAATTCAACGGCTTGTGTACTCAAACCGCGGTTTTGTTCTTTGAGAGAGCGTAAGCTAGACAATTTGGTCTCCAAAGCGGTCAGCTCTTCTGGAGGGGCGACCTCTTTGTATTGGCTCAGGTATGTGATCGCTTCATCGTACTGGCTTAGGAATTGGTGTGCAGATGCGATCTCTTTGAGGAGTTTCGGGTTGGGGTCTATCTCCAACAGCATCTCAAAGGCACGAATGGCATCTTGGTATTCGGCGTTTTCGTACAGCTTTTTGGCTGTGACGTACAAGGCCTCCGATTTCTTTTTGTCTTTTGCAAGCTGCATTGCTCGTTCTTGCTGGATGTCTCGTTCCTTGGTATTGGAGG
>JAYYRF010000733.1:0-8830 GCA_036127535.1 Myxococcota bacterium
ACTTTTCCACCGCATTTCCTCGGTTTATCGCATTAACCGATACCCGATCGGGGGTGTAGCCAAAGAGGGCTGCGACCTGTGCCAAGGAAATGCCCTTAAATAGGGCATAGTCTTTGCGCTCACATTCTTCATTTTTGATCAAAGAGCCGATTCTACGTGCTCCTGAAGAGATTTTGAGGATGTTTTTACCGTTCATGATTCAATACCGTTTGTGTAGGAAGTGAGTATGCGTGTAGTGATGATGCTTATATGGCAGTTAGGAGGTGTACGATTTCAACAATGTAGAGGGACTTTTTTTTCGAGAAAGCTTGATTGATTTGGATTCTCGTCTGCTGGTTTCGTATCCACCAAGCCTATTCTTTCGATGGAAGGATGGGATCGCACTCGCTTTGTCGTTTATATGGCGGTTGCTAGGGCCACTACCGTCAGCTGCTCTATCGCCTCGTTATCATTCAAACGAACTGTTTCGAAGTAGAAGCAGACTCTTCTTCTGGGATTGGAAAGTAGATCCATTATCTCCGAATATGCGGCCAGTAGGGGGTTTGTGAGCGCTGGATCCAGTGTAAGAGTTTCTCGCGGGACGATGCGACAAAATTCCCACCGATCCAGCGCGGCGTGGGAAACCGATCTCCACCAAAGTAAAGTCCGTGGCATCCGTTGGGAGACGAAAGCCGTGTGGCATCCTTCTCCCAAACATACAACGTATGTGGCTCCAGTGCTTTTCCGTCTAGGCTTGCATCACCGGACAGTATGTACAGTGCATGCTCATCGTAATCGGCTCGGAGTTCGATCATGCCGCTCCGCAAGCGAAGTTCCGTGTAAAAGGTAGGTGCATAACAGGTTGTTGGGGCGGATTTACCCCATACCCGCCCCATAGCTATGCGTGCGGTTGCATTTGGCTGCGTATATACCGGAAGGGAAGGTCGTTGGTGGTGCTCAAAGGTCGGTGTCATATCCTCGTGCTCATCCGGAAGGGCGAGCCACATTTGTGCCATAAACATGCGATGCTCTCTGGCTCCTTCCTCGGCGATGGGGATCTCTTCGTGGGTAATTCCTGAACCCGATGTCATAAGCGCAATGTCACCCGAACGAATGTGCGCGCGGTAGCCGGCGCTGTCGCGGTGTAAAACAGAGCCTTCCATCAGATAGGTGAAGGTGGAAAGGCCGGCATGAGGATGTTCCGGTATACCACTGGCCATCTCGTTGGGAATACGGAGTGGGCCGCCCTGATCCATGAAGATAAATGGACCGACCATGCGTCTTTTAGTATGTGGAAGTACGCGGCGAATCTTCATTCCTCCGAGGGAAACCATACGAGAAGGGATGGTTTGAAGAAGGTTCACAAACGCTCCGGGTTCGGCTAAAAGGTATATTTATAGTTAAGACCAACGCCACCGAGATAACCGTAAGGAAGAAAGACTTCTTCCCACAGCAAAGTGTCGAGAGAGTCGGTGAGTCGCTCGGCGTATTCTCCGTTGATATTCAGGCGGGTAACGGTGGAAAAGTGCTTGAAGAGGGAGAACTCGATCAAAAAACTGTGGTGCTCGTCCTTTCCAACGACGAATTCCCGACCGAAGCGCAGTCCGATGGCATACATCATGAGACTCATTTCGATGTTGCGCTCTGCTATGAACGGGCCAGAAGGAGTCGAGGACTCACCGGTGACGGCATCGATAAGCTCTTCTGGGGTCTCCGATGCAAAGAGATAGTCAAAACGGAATTCGGTGCCGATTTGCCACCGCTTTTTTTGACCAAACATATACTGTGTGCCAAGACTGTTCATAGAGCCGAACTGATAGGATGCCTCCAGTAGATTGATGTATACTTCGTCTGTACCCAGCATCTCTACAATGGACAATGTGAGTGTCGAATAAGGGCCGGCGAGGATCCCGCTTCGGAAGGAGAACCGAACCGGTCCTGCGTCGTAGGCCGCTCCGAGATTGACCTGATAGGGTACGTCGGTTCCAATCATTAGGGAAGGGTTTGCATTGGCCACAGAAATGACGCTTCCCAAAAGAGATAGTAAAATCATAAAGCTTCCGACATAGTATACACGGTCATAACATAACCGATTTTTCCCTATCCATTTTTGTCGTCTCCCTTGCCCGGCGATTTGCCCTTTCACATGGTCGATTCAAATTTCTTATGGATTAGAATCCCGCCATTGTGTTAACCTTGAAACAACCTTGACCCCAATGAAGTGAACTGTATATGAGCACGAACCCAATTTTCGAAAAAATCGAGGGAGAACCGGACTTAGCCCCCGCAGGTACGGGTAAAGTCATCTTAACGTTGATACAGCAAACGGTGGTATTGCTTCTGATTTCTCCGTTCACCCTCCTTTTTGGAATTCTATACTTTTTGATCCGGATCGTTGCCCGACGGCCGCCGACCATTCCCAATCCCAAAACGGTTTTTTACTATATAAAAAGGTCGCTCTTTTGGCAAACGGCGCACAACGAAATCGTATTTTCGATGCGGCTTCGCTTGTTGCTCAGTATGTTCAGCTTTTTGGCGTTTTGCCCCATGTTTGCGCTTGCGTGGTATATCGACGATGTCTTCTTCCCGGGGTACCGAACAACGCCCATCGTGCGACCTTTGTTTATTATCACCGGTTCGCGCAGTGGATCGACGCAACTCTCGCAATATTTGGAGGAGAATCCACAGGTGGTGTCCCATCCACTTCTACTCCAAATTTTCCCGTATATTTGGTTGTGGAAGCTTGCTCCCAAGCTCCTCGGGAGGTTTTTTCCCGAAGAGAAGCTCGTTGAAGTCATGAAAAAAACGGTGCCAGCCGGATTTTTGGAGCGCAAGGAGTTCCATCCGCTCAAACCCGAAACCTTTGAGATTATTTTTTCCGGTTCCCAACTTGTAAACCACAGTATGGCCATGGGAGCCGAGATGTTTGCCGAGGGATATGGATGGGGCAGAACGACCCCAAACAATGCAGAGTTTTGGGAAAAAGATTTGGTCGATGTCATCGAGCAGTTTGGTAAGAAAATGATTTATGCCGGTGGCTCCAAGCCCGACGGAAGCGCCAAAACCTTGGTCATCAAGGGTCACTTTCTCGGAAGTGCCGATAGCCTTGAGCGGCGTTTTCCCGACGCGCATTTTTTGACGATTTTACGTCATCCCTCTAACCGGATTCGCAGCATCATGAATTTCTTTCGCGTTGCACCGGAAGTGTGTGTGAATGGTGGTATCCCGTGGCCGTGGCTGGTGCATTACGGTCGCACAGTAGAGGTGAACTACTCGCTCTACGAAAAAGAATGGTACCAAGCGCGTTCCGAAAATACCACCATCATTCGTTTTCGAGACTATGTTGACGACCTTGAAACCACGTTGCGCATCATTTATGAGCGATGTTTACCCGACGTCGATTGGGAAGGTTATATTCCCAGCGAACACGCTCCACGAAAGAGAAGTGGATATTCGGTTAACCGCACCTACGAGCAGTTAAACATCGACGAAGAAGAGTTTTTGGCGCCCTTGGCCGAGTATATCGAGTGGGTGAACGAGCCGTGTCCCTATACTCTTAAAGCGGAAGATGGCGATTAGCCACCGTAGTTAAATAAGATTTCGGTATCGTGTTCGATGCTCTCAACCATCACGTATTGTCCGTCAACTGAGCGGAACCAAAAGTGCTGGACAAACATGGCGGCAACCGGAACGCAGCCTTCGCATTCGGGTAGATTGACCGAGTAGTCAAAGTTCGGTGTCTCGCTGGCCACGATGTCTTCGGGGAGTTCGGATACATCTATCGGTGTGAACACCGCACGGATTTCCTCCGTTTCAAAATCGTCCGTGCAATGGTTTCGGCCTACGTTGGTGCCGACGTGAATTTCGATGCGGAGATTGGGATTGTCGAAACCGTTGTTCCAGGTTCCACCACCCATTGGATAGCCTCCCGTCTCCCGCAAAATAATGGCGGTGGTGTCGTCTTCGCTTCGAGAGACCATGACGATATCGCCCGTATCCGCAGAGGTAGAACATGAAAAGTGGGACGTAAAGCTTGGAATATCGATAACCAAGGGTTCTTCCGGAGCTTGTCCCGTATCGGTGGGTTCTTCTGAGGTCGAGGCCGTGTCGTTGCTTTCTTTGTTTTCGTTACAGGCTACGGTAAAGAGTAAAGATAAAAATAAGGGGCGCATGGCGTCTCCAAAGTGAGGGTTATTTTACGAATAAATGTTTGCATGCAAAGATGGTGCCGATGGTGAGGGTACTCTCCACCGTACCCAGTGCGGTTGTAGCCTTTTGGGTTTATAGAAAGATGACCCCAATGACGCGGTTTGGCTAGTTGCAGGACTGGTTGTAGCCGCTGCTGTAGTTGGGGGAGTGTAAACAGGCATTCAGTCGGCAGCTTCCGCAAATTCCGTTGCCCCAGGAGGATGTTTTGCAGGCACTTCCATCGTTTCCAACATCGACACATCCTTGGCAGTAGTAGCCGGTAGAGGTGTGTGTACAGTCGATCAAGCTGACCGGACTCGATATGGTAATGCTGGCGCTGCCGCTGTCGCCGTCCTCGGTGCCGTCGCTTGGGGTGACCGTGCATTCCCATAGCTCTCCGGACACGGTTTGACTCGCGGGAATGGTGTCGTCAGTGTAGGTGGTGCTATTGGTTGTACCACCGTAAGACGACCCGTTGAGCGTCCATTCAAAGGTGTAGCTGATGAGGCCACCATCGGGATCCACCGATTCGGTGTCGATGGTGCAGACCAAATCATCTGAACCCGAGGAGGAACTCGGGTCGATGGAGACGTCGGGAGCCGAGGGCTTGGTGATGTTGGAGCGGCCTACACGAAAGCCGAGAGAGCTATCTCGATCGTATATGGCGATGTTCAGCCGTTCCGCGGAGCGAAGATTGACGGGGTTGGCATTCCAAACGCCTCCTTTGGCAATCATGCGGCTTCCGCTTTCGAAGTAGGGATCGCTACCGGCGGATCGACTGCTGCTGTATCCGTCGTGGACGACTTCCCAAATGTTGCCGCTCATGTCGTAGAGCCCCCAATCGTTGGGTTCGAGAGATGCCACCTCTTTGCTTCCGTAGGGTGTATTTTCGGTGGGTTCATACCAGGCGTATTGGGTGAGATCGTATCCGTCGGTCAGGATTTGGGTATTGCTCACATAACCATTTGGTAAGTCGCCGCCGCCGTTGGCTGTCCAAAAGGCCGCGGTGGTACCGGCGCGGGCCGCGTATTCCCACTCGGCTTCGGTTAGGAGTCTGTACCCCGTACAGGTGTAGGGGTTTAGATTGGTGGAGCAGGTCACGCCAGAGCCACTTCCACTACAGGTGTAGCAGTTGGTGCGCTCGGTTCCGTTTTGGGTGTTGTCGTATTCGGTTAGGGTATTCGCGAAGGAGGCCGCCATGTACCAGTTGATTTTGTAGGCGGGATAATTGTCGCCGACACCGGTGCTGGCGGTGTACCCATCATAGGATTCAATGCCCATTACTTGATAGAACATACCTTGGGTGACCTCGGTGGAGAGGGCATAGAAATCTTGGGTTAGGGTGACCTCGTGCTGTTCTTCATCGGAGTCGCGTCCGAGTTCATTGCTCGGTGAGCCCATGATAAAGGTTCCGCCCGGAATCAGAACAAAGTCCATTCCGATGCCGTTTCCGAGATCGAGGTCGTCATCACAGGTGTTTCCGAGGTAGCAGGCCGATGTAATGGTGACCGACGCGGAGCCGCTGCTTCCTTCGAGTGTTCCGTCGCTGGGGGTAACGGTGCAGATCCACTCCTCTCCGGCTATGGTATCGGAGGCGGGAATGGTATCGCTGGTGTAGGACGTGTTTACGGTTCCATTCACCGACCACTCGTAGGTGTAGCTCACACCGCTGCCGTCAGGATCGACGGAGGCGGTATCGAGGTTGCAACTCAGGTCGTCTTGTCCTACACTGGGTTCACTGGGGGTAATGCCGACGACAGGTGCACTCGGCGCACGGTTTTCGACGGTCGCCGTCGCGGTTTCGGAATCGGATGCGCCGTCGGAGTCGGTGGCGGTTGCCGTGCATTCTACGGTGTCGGTGGGCATGGCCGAGGTGGTGCTCAGGTCGAGGGTATCGGTTCCGCCGACAAAGATTCCACCGAGGGTCCATCCGTAGCTGATGCTGAGGGTTTCGTCGGGGTCGGTGACGCTGGCGCTGCAAACGAGGATATCGTCGTTGTAGACGGTTGTGAGATCGATGCTGGTTCCGCTCACGACGGGTGCGGTATTGGAAACCAAAACCGAGGTGCTGTTGTTGGTGCTTCCGCTGTAATCATCGCTTGCACTTATCGTACACAAAACGGTGTCTCCGACCGACACGATGCTTGTATCAAGAGTGATGCTGTCGCCGCTTCCGATGCTGGTTCCACCGACCGACCAGTCTACGCTGTAGCTTGGGGTTTCGCCATCGTCGTCGTCGATGGTTGCGCTGCAGGTGAGCGTGCTGTTGATACTGGCGGTGCTGGGTGCAATCGCCATATTGGACACATTTGGTGGGCGGTTTTCGACATTGCTACTGCTGCTGGCGGTGTCGCTTCCACCGTTGCTGTCGCTGACACTGGCGGTGCAGGTGATGGTGTCGGTGGGCATGGCGGCCGTGGTGCTCAAGTCGAGGGATGCACCGGTGTAGGTGCTGCTGCCGACGGTCCATTCGTAGGTGGCGGTTACGGTCTCATCGGCATCGGTCGCGGTGGCACTGCAGGTGATGGTGCTGTCGTTGTAGATGCCGCTGCTCGGAGAGAGAAGTACATCGGTGATTTCGGGTGCGGTATTGGATACGGTGATGGAGGCTTCGGTGCTGTCTCCGTCGGTATAGCCATCATTGGGGGTAACCCGTACCATCCAGGTATCGTCGACATCCAGTGCGGAAGCGGGAATCGTTGCGGTGTTGTAGGCCGTTAAGGTCGAATTTTCATACCATTCAAAGGTATAGGAAACGGTATCGCCGTCCACATCGGTACTGCTGACGGTGCTCACGCTTAGGGTGTCGCCAGAATAAAGAGGATCGGGGCTGAGGCTGAGGGTGGGAGCCGGTGGTGGGGTGTTTACCCGAAAGAGAAGGGCGGTGGTCGCGGTGAGGCCATCGGTGTCGGTGGCGGTGACGATGATGTTGTGTTCACCGGCGCTGAGGCCGTTGTAGCCAAAGATGATGTTGCCGTTGGAGTCGGATCCTTGGGTGGAGAATTCGCCGTCGATGTCCGAAGACCAGGAAAGGCCGATATCGGAGGCGATGTCTTCTTGGTCGCTGACGGTTCCGGAAAACGTAACGGACTCCCCGAGGGACACCACATCACCGGATAGGGGACTGTTGATGCTGAGGGTGGGCGCGGTTCCGACCGTGAGGGAAACGGTGTCGGAGCAAATACCGCCGACTTCGTCTTCGACTTTGAGGGTGACGATGTGATTTCCGACCGTCAATCCGTCGTATACGAGGGTTAATTCGCCGGCGCTGTTGGCGGCGGTCGTATCAAAGACACCATCGATGTTGGACTCCCATGTGATGTTGAGGAGGCTGTTGTCGATGTCTACGTCGTTGGCGGTACCCGTAAACTCGATGTTTTGTCCAAGGACGTATCCGCTACCGGCTTCGGGGGTGTACAGCTCACACAGTGGCGGATTGTTTTGACCACCGACGGTAATTGCGAGGTCGGCGACGCTGCTTTTTCCGGTGCTGTCCTCCACGCGCAAGGAGATGGCGTGCTGACCTTCGGAGAGGTTCAAATACCCGCTGATGGTGCCATCGGTGGCGGCAGCTGCACTAAGGGGGAGGTCACCGTCGATGCTGGAGGCCCAGACATAGCTGAGGTCGCTTGGGTCATCTTCGACATCGCTGATGATGGCCGAGAAGTGAATCAGCTGATCCGAGTAGTAGGAGCCGTCGGCGGTGGGGGAGAGAAGCTCGATGCGGGGGGCATCGGTTTCGAGTACCGTCATGTTAATACTCGTAACAACGGCCGCGCCTTCGGGATCGACGACCTGCAGCTTTAATTGGGTATCGCTGGGTTCGAGTGTGATACGGCAAGAGGTGGTACCATCGGCATCGGGTGTGGTTTCGGGACACAAGTCGCGGCTGTCGCTACTCCATTTGACCAGCAGGTCGAGGGTGGGGTGGTTGTCGTCTGAGACAATGCCGATGAAGGTGTATTCTACCGCTTCGAGAAGCTCTGCACCGTCCGCGTGGGAGGTGATGGTGGCGGTGGGCTCGGAATTGTTGACGGTGAGCTTACCGTCGGAACCCGTACAGGCGAAAAGGGGAAGAGATAGCCAAACGTATCGCATACGCACTCCAAGGATTTGGGTATGAACGATAGTTTAAGGAATTGCGTTGGGATTGGCAATTTTTGAGAGGAGGGGAGATTGTGGGGCATTATAATCGTAACGATTTGAATACATAACAATCGAGGAGAAAGGGGATACCCCCCTATGGCCAAGATGATTTTGGACGTGAAGTATATCAACGATGTTGGCGTACTTTTACGCGACGTTAGCCATTGTCGTTGATTTCGACACTCCCGATATTGGAAGCACCAATAATATCTCGCAGGTCAAATGCTTGTTGTGTGGGTAAGTTTGGGTTGTAATAAATCCCCATGGTTCCACCAATAGATTGCAAAGACTGAATTGCGGTGATGTCGTTTAGCACATCATTATAGACGATATACAAACCACCCCCAATGCTTTCTAAATTGGCAAAAGCATTTACGGTTAAGAGTAGGGGATTGAGTTGAATGTAGAGATCATGCGACACGGATAAGAGAGAGTCAAAGCCATTGATGGACTCCAACTGGTTGTTGTATCGCAGATAGATGAGATTTCCAACACTTACGAGAGACGAGAAGCCGGT
>JAYYRF010000734.1:0-4472 GCA_036127535.1 Myxococcota bacterium
ATCATTACAAAGTACCTGCAAAACAGCGAGAACGGATGTAGTTTGGCCATAGACGGGCAGAGTGTTTTTACCAACTATGACAACGGCAAAAGAAATGTCGCTGAGTACGCAAACTTCAGCGGAACCTTGGTTCTGCCCGCCGGCAGCGTTGCATCCAGTAAAAATATAACGCCGAGTAGTACCCATTACTGCTCCTACTATCTGGAAGGATACTATGTCCACTAGTGGAGTGCAAGAACCCTCTCTCGGCTCATCCGAGTGGATGGCATGGGTTTTTGTGGCGAAGATTGCTGGTTTTTGAGATACAGTACAGACAAGGAGAATCGAATGCTTTTTGCTCTACTGCTCGCTTGTTCGAAACCAGCGTCCAAAACCATCGACACCACGGATGAGCAGGTCGCTTCACAGCCATCGTTGACCCCTCCAGAAAATGGAGTGAACACCTTTGCATACGATGGCTTGGAACGCCAATTTCGCGTTCATATCCCAAACAATCTCCCCGCCGACGCGCCGTTGGTCATTGTAATGCATGGTTTTACCAGTTCTGCTCAAATCATCGAAGCCTATTCGAGGATGAACGCGGTTGCAGATGAACACGGCTTTGTCGTGGCATATCCACAAGGAACCAAAGATGCATCGGGCAACACCTTCTTCAATGTCGGATACGAATTTCATGAATCGAATGGCGTAGACGATATTGGGTTCCTTCATGCGCTAATAGAATACCTCCAGCAATCCCTCTCACTCAGTTCGCGCAATGTCTTTTCAACGGGAATGTCCAACGGTGGAGATATGAGCTACATGTTGGCGTTCCAGAGTGACGTAGTCCGCGCCATCGCACCCGTGGCCGGATGTATGATGAAACACATTTACGACACGTGTACTCCCACAAAGCCCGTTCCCGTCCTAGAGATTCACGGAACGCGGGATAGTATTACGCTTGTGGATGGAGATATCGAGAACCAAGAGGGTTGGGGTTCGTATATGCCTCTTGAAGATACCATTCAATTTTGGGTGAACCACAATCAATTGGAACTCTCGGACGTCGTCGACATTGCGGATACCAATACCGGCGATGGCTCAACGGTCATTCATCACCGTTATTATTCGCAGACCGGTCACACCGAGGTTTGGCTGTATGAAGTGGTCGGGGGCGGGCACGATTGGCCGGGCGCCTTTGGAAACCAAGATATAGATGCATCATCGTTGGCTTGGCAGTTTTTCTCCCGTTATTTGGAATAGCCGACAAGGGGAAAGAGAGAAGCAACCGCGTCAACGGTTTCAACGCAACGTCTTGCCATCTCTTTGAAAACCCGCTTCGACTGCTCTTAGCGCCAAGAGAGGTACAGACTATTTCCAGTACTGTGATAACGGTACGAGGTTTCCAGCGAATCGACCCCCAGCGAGTTGCTGTTGTCGTATCCGGCTCCAAAGGCGGTTTCTGCCCAACCCGTATCATCGTCGAAATAGAAGCTATACACACCGTTGTAGCTGTCATACCAAAAACAGTCGCAATTGTCGCTGTTGGACGCGTCTCCCTCCGAGCATCGATAGGGGCTGTCGCTCAATGAACCATATTGGGTAACGGGACTCCAAGCATCGCCTGCGCTGCAGCCATTGCTCACCGATACCGTCGTACGGAGCGTGAACGCGCGCAAGATATTGTTACTGGTCGCGTTGCTGCTGTTGAACTCCCAAATGGCCGAATTGCCTTCTTGGTTCTCAACCAAAAGCTCAGATGGATCGTCGATGGGAATAATCGCAAAACAATGCCCCGCTGTTGGATCGCAGTCTTGCAAATCTTCTCCGAGTACGTCGCTTGTGCTCGAAATGGCCGTGTCGCCACCGACATGCCACCAAAACCGTGTCCATCCACCGCCGTCGGTGGTCATATCGCAATATACGGAAAAGGGATCCAGCCCACCCGATCCATCGACATCAATGGTATACACACCGTCAGCGGAGCTGCTATCCGTATCCAAAATGCTCTGGCAATCGGTGCAGGAATCCAAGGATTGCACACCGTCGCAGTTGCGATCCGTTCCATCACAAAGATCCGATGCATCTGGATTAATATCCGCGTCCCCGTCGTCGCAATCCCCCGACACCAAAACGGTTCCGCTTACCACAGAACAAGACTGCACCATACTATCGTCGTCACCATAGCCATCGCCATCGGCATCGGTGTAGAGCGTAAATCCAACCCCCTCATCGATATCCCCATCACAGTTGTCATCGATGCTGTTGCAAAACTCCGTCCCGCCCGGGTAGACGGTATTGGATGCGTCATCACAGTCGGTATCGTCGCCCACATAGCCCGAAGGCTGACTGCACGCGTTCATCGAGAGAGAGGCATCGCCATATCCGTCGCCATCTCCGTCAAAATACCACGCACTGGCAGAGATGGGGTTATCGTCGATATCTCCGTTGCAGTTTTCGTCCACGCCATCACAGGTCTCATCCGCTGCTGGATGGATGCTATCGTTGTTGTCATTGCAATCGGAACTGTCCGCGACATAGCCGGACGGTGCACTACAAGACGAGACTTCTGTATTCAAGTCTCCGTATCCGTCTTCGTCTCCATCTTCGTACCACAACGTCGCATCGACAGCGCCGTCTTCGTCGATGTTTCCATCGCAATTGTTATCGGTACCGTCGCACAACTCGTCCGCGCCTGGATAAATGAGAACCGAGGCATCATCGCAATCTCCCTCTACCAGAGAGACGCTCCCACCCAATTCTGAGATGGCGCTCGCTTCGTCACAACTGTATTGCGACTGTGCACTGTCCCCAAAACCGTCACCGTCTACATCGGCGTAATACAGCACCTGATCGATGGCGCCGTTGTCGATTTGGCCGTCGCAGTCGTCGTCTTCTGCGTTACAGATCTCAGCCGCGCCGGGGTGGATATCGTTATCGTGGTCGTCGCAGTCGGTATCGCTGGCGACGTATCCGCTTGGTTGCGCGCAAGCGTTCATGGACGAAGTTGGATCTCCATATCCATCGAGATCGGCATCGGCGTACCATACCAGAGCATCGGTGGAACTCTCCTCATCGATTTGACCGTCGCAGTTGTTGTCTTCTCCGTCGCACAACTCCGGTGCGTGAGGACCGATGTCATTGTCAAAATCGTCGCAATCCAATGTGTTGCTGACGTATCCAAAAGGAAGCTCACAAGACACTATCGTATCATTCTCATTTCCGTATCCATCGGCATCGTTGTCGGCGTAGTACGTGGTTCCGTTCACCGATCCGTCTTCGTCGATTTGACCATCGCAGTTGTTGTCCGTACCGTCGCACAATTCTATACTGTTGGGGTTGGTATAAAACTCAATGTCGTCACAATCTCCCGCATCAGATACATACCCCTCCGGCGCTTCGCAGCTCTCTTGTGTACTGTTCTCGTCACCAAAGCCGTCACCGTCCACGTCGGCGTAAAAGAGTTGCTGCACCCCTTCGTCGATTTGACCATCGCAGTTGTTGTCGATTTCATCGCACTGCTCATCGACCAACGGATTCATGTCGGGGTCGTTGTCATCGCAGTCTCCCCCCACCGTTGACAGTCCTTGAGAGAGATCGCACCCGGAAACCAACTCCGCCTCATTTCCAAAACCGTCACCGTCCGCATCGGCGTAAAAGTCCTGGTCTAGATCTTCGTCGATGTCGCTATCGCAATCATTGTCTAGGCCATCGCAAAGTTCCTCCGCTCCCGGATAACTGTCTGCATTGGTATCATCACAGTCTGAGCCGTTCGACACAAAGCCTTGCGGAACCTCGCAAGCCTGCGTCGTAATCTCGGGATTTCCGTATCCGTCGGCATCGGCATCCCCGTAGAATTCAATCGTCACGTTTTCATCGGCATATCCGTCGCAATTGTTATCCGTGCCGTCACAGATTTCTTCCGCGCCCGGATGAACCGCCGGATTTGAATCGTCACAATCTTCTCCAATGGCGTATCCGTCACCATCGTCGTCGACCACAACATTGCCCGCAGAGCTGGGCTCTGTGACTTCTTTGTCCGAGCAGCCCAGCAACAATATCAATATCCATTTATACATTCTCTCTCCCCTTCTATATGTTAAAGGTACTGCATTTGAGCAGAATTTGAGATCTTTTTATCCCGTTTTCTTTTTTGCGGCTGAGTATGGGAAAAAGTGTGCACAAGAGAGCGGATTGGATAGAATCAAACCAGAGAAAATCGTGTTTACATCGTCCGTCCTTTCCGTGGAAACCGCTTATGAAAACAACATACATATATCGTCCAAACATGACCTTAAAAAATGCAGCGCCCGATCAAATCCGGGACGCGGCTTCGGTGGCTTTACAAGAAAATGGCATCGCTTATTCTACGCTTTCCATACGCGACGTTTCGGGCAACAGCGGTTCAAAAACGTACCTTTGCTCGGATAACGATGTACCCAAATGCATCATCAAAGTAAGTTCGGGCGACGGCATCATGAACTCGCACGCTT
>JAYYRF010000735.1:0-4848 GCA_036127535.1 Myxococcota bacterium
GGCGGTGTCGATTGTCATGCAACATTCCTCTATAAAACGCTCGGCGGTGGATTTGCCTTGTCCAATACCGATGACGAAATCCATCTGATCGCCAGCAATGGTTATTACATAGACAGTTTTAGCTATGGGACAGGCTTTGCGCCGGTTGGTGCGAGTATGGGGCTTCGAAATGGGTACGAGTCCGCCAGTGCAAACAACAATCCCTCTAACTGGTGTGAGCAATGGGACTTCATGAGCAGTGGAGATTCTGGCTCCCCCGGAGAAAGCAACTTTTGCTTTTAAACCTACATCCGGACAGAAAGCGAATCGCTTGCCGAATCAAGTCTCGACTCTACAATATTCATTGAAACGCGCATCTCCGATAAGGGTTTTCAATTCGGCCAAGCGAGCCTTAATCAAATTCAAAGCCGATACGGCTCCTTGTTCGTATAATTCTCTCCCACAGCGCAACAATAGCTGCACAGACAGTTGGCTGCGTTTTTGGGCGTGCCAGCAAGAGGCTCGCATCATGACCGCACATGCCAAAGCAATCCAATTCTCACGGTCTCTGGCGGCTTCCTCGATAATGATGCTCAATGAGGCAGCTGCTACCCACTTTTGTTGGTTCATCAACAACGACGAGAGGACAACACCTTGCGATATCAACAAAAGACTGTGATTTTGTTCTTGTGCCAACACGATGATGTCGTGGAGTATCTCTTGGGCTTTTTCCAAATAACCATCGCAAAGAAGACGATTGGCATAGATCGACTGATACTCCAAAAATCGTTCTGATTTTCCCAATCGATCCGATAAATCGGAGGCTCGCTTCAAATATTGACGAAGTCGAACTTGATCTTTCCCCTCTTTACTGAAGAAAGAGGCACGCTCCAATGCGAAAAGCAATTCTTCAGACGGAGCCTCCTTCGAAAGCTCTTGAACGGCTTTTTCCCACAGCGAGAGTTGATCGTGCTCTGAGCAAACGGCGATGAAGAGGTCGCGAAGAGGATCCGACTTGTACTTATCGTCGGATAACCGTTCAAGTGCCTTCGCTGTTTCCCCATCTCGAATTAGATTTCGAATGGGTAAGAAGAGTGCGCGGTTCATGATTGTATAGCCGGTTTGTCTTTTCTACCCATCGACCATCACCCCCAACGGATTCTCAATAAATCTTCACCTCAGGGTCGATGTACTGCGACCAAGCGTGAATACCGCCTTGTACATTATACACTTGCCTGAAGCCTTTTTCGATGGCGACAAGGGCGGCGCGCTGACTGCGCATGCCATGGTGACAATGGAAAACGATGGTTCGGTTTTTATCCAGTGCGTCGAGCTCTTCTTCGGTAAAGAGAATCGCTTCTTCAATTTTCGCTATGGCACGCTCATCTTGTCCGCGGACGTCGAAGAGAACGAAATCTTTTTTGATATCCATCCAATGCCGGAGATCTCGAACGTTGATTTGACGAACAGAGGTCGGTTCATTTGGATTATCGATAACCACTCCTCCTCCAGACTGAAAGTCGATGGTCATTCCATCAGCTCGTTTGGCGGTGCTTTGGTTCATGTAAATGGTAAAACCGTTACTCTCTACAGCATAATCATTGGGCGAAGCCGGAGCGACACCAATATCGTATTGAAACTGGGGTGAGATCTCTAAATGAATTTCGCCGTCGTATCTTTGGAGCGCCGCTTTAAATGCATGCACCGCGGCTTCTGTAATCGTAATACTGGGCAGGGGCACCTCTTCTTTCTCTACGTTGAGTAGCTTGTGGAGATCACCACTTTGAAACATACCGGTAACGATATCGCATCCGCCCACAAATTCCTTATCCACATAGAGCTGGGGAAACGTTGGCCAGCTGGAGTATTCCTTCATTCCAGAGCGCAGGTCCGGATCGTCGAAGATGTTTTCCGTATGGTAGTCGACTCCCATTTCATTGAGGAGTGAAACCACGCGAGCGGAGAAACCACACATCGGTTGATGTTTGTATCCTTTCATAAAAAGGACAATCTTGTGCTCTTCGATTAAGTTGTCTATTCTTTCCTTAAATGATGATTCCATGGCGACCCCAGTGCATAAGGTATTAATCTAATCTCATTCCATAAAATGTCCGCAAGGAATTGCAAATATTTCTGAGATTTCTCAATGTCAAGAACCATTGTAATCGGCGATGTACACGGCTGCTATGAAGAGCTAATGCTTCTTCTCAAAAAACTCTCGTTCTCAGACGAGGACGAGGTGATTTGCGTGGGGGACCTCATTGACCGCGGCCCAAATCCCAGAGCCGTTGTGGAATTTTTCATGCAGCATGACAATGCACATTCCTTGCTCGGAAACCATGAAGACAAACATATCCGAATTCATTCCGGTGAACTGACGCCGGCGTTATCCCAAAAAATCTGCATCGAAGAATTGGGGGACTTTTGGCACACCGCAGTTGCGTACTTCCAACGTCTGCCTCTTTGGTTGGAGAGGAAGGGATTTCACATCGTCCACGCAGGAATCCTTCCCTTTCTACGGCCAAATAATCAGCCGAGAAACGTTTTGCTACGAGGGAGGATGCCGTGGATGGCGAGTCACTATGATAAATCGCATGGAGGCTGGTGGAAGTATTATAACGGCTCTCCCGTTGTTTACGGTCACGTATTTCACCGAGAGGTTCACATCGAAAATAACACCTTCGGGATAGATACAGGAGCTTGTCACGGCGGCCACTTGACGGCGTTTGTTTTGGACAACCGCCAAATGGTTCAAGTCCGATCCGCGGAAGATTATTGGCGCATCCAAAGAGACCAGTACCGTAAAAAAAGAAGAGGGGCTCAACAACAATCATTGTAAACACACCCCTATGCTGCCCGAAAAGCAAAAATGATTGTGTAAGCCCAAGCTCTTATGTTTAGATAAACGAGCAAACTCTAAATATCTTCAATAAAAAATTGATTTTTTTCCGTTCGGTGCGACACTCGTCTTCAAAAAACGCGCTCTAAAACGATCAATCCAACACCACTACCCAGCAAACCAGCGGTAGCTTTGCTGTAATCGTTTCGTTCAACACTTCCCGTCTCTGCCCGAAGTGCCATCACGCCCGTCACCCCACCAGCAACAATACATACCAGACCGAGCTTCGCCAGTAAATTACCGCTACCACCACCATCTTTGAATTCATATCCATCATCCGGTAACGGACCATCCGGCCCATGAGGCAATGCCTGGATTTGAAACCGTTCCGGAATCGGTGAACCGATCGGTTCTGCTTGGGCTGACCCTAGCGTGATGAGCAAAGCAGACAGAAGACTCATGGAATGGCCGAGAACCGGTCTAAATTCTTTTGAAATTGCTGTATGTAATCGTATGGTTGTCCACTTTCTGGTTGCTCAAGCGGATCGATGTAGATGTGTTTCACCCCTTGCGGCATTGATTGCTGAACGGAGGCATCGGGCAAAGATTCCCACAACAGATAAATATTTTCGCCTCCTTTGTGCCAAGACTCGAGTGCAGTTCGATCTTTTTCAGATTTCAATGGCTCTTGTGGATCGAAGTCAAAGGAACGAACCTTGAGATCGTATCGTTTCGCAAGATAATTGTAGGCAGGATGATTGGCTGCGAAAGAAATATTTTGAAGACGGGATAACTCTTTTTTGGCCTTTACATCCAACCGTTGTAGTTCCTCATTTAAAGTCGCCAATGTGGAGTCGACACGGCTAGCATCATCAGGAGAGAGTTCTTTTATCTTTTCGGCAATTCTCTTTGCCTGTTTCTGGTAGTAGATGGGATCAGACCAAGTATGTGGGTCAATCCCAGCGTGAGAATGCTCTCCCTTCTTGCCGTGAGAATGGGTTTCACCCTCAATGTAAATGAAATCGAGTCCCTCAGCCGAGTACAGTGTTTTCGATTGGGACAACGCGGCGGTTTCCATCCATTTTTCAAAACCAGCGCCATTCGCGACCAAGAGATCGGATGTGGACAAGGAAGCGATGAGTTCTGGAGAGGGGTTCCAATCCGGAGGATCTTCTCCCTCCGGAATGATACATTCGAGATTTCCTTGCGGATAGATGCGCGAAACCAAATAATGTACCGGATAAGAACCCGTTTTGATGTTCAGTGGTGTATTCACAGAGAGCTCGGCCTCCGTTTTGTCTGCCACACAAGCAATAAAGAAAAACCAAAACATTACGACACCAGCAAGCGATTTAAAAAGTACAGTCCAACCCAAGACAAAAAGGCCGCACCAATCAATGAAATCAATAAAATAAGCAGTACTTCCGCAGTGATCATTAATCGAATCACTCCTTTCGAGCAACCGATTCTCTCCATCAACCGAAACTCATCTTCTCTCAATCGAATCGACAACCCGATGCACAAAGAAAAGAACACCAACGTGGATACACAAACGATAACAAAATAAGAATACAAGGCTTTTTGGATTCCCAAAACAATCTCGAGAATGCTCTCGACCACCTTTGCAGGACGCAATGCCTGATGGGTTTCCGACAAAGCATAATCACCCATGAGTTGATCATGGGAGCGCTGATCGTGCGGAAAAAAGAGAACCGACCCCAGAGGAAGATCTCGTTGCGAACCGTGAAGGTGAAAACTCTTTCGATTTCGCTCATTAATCTCTGGAAACATAAATATCGCAGCCGTAGCCTCTATGTTTTCTCCTTCTACCGCATCCGGATTCAGAGAATTTTTCTTGTCTACCTGTTCGTGCCCGTGAATGATTCCGTCCAGCATCCAAGCGGTTTGAACCATCGTGAAAAATGCATGATCGTCTGGGGTGTTCGACGCTTCGAGGATACCAACCACCTTGAGTATCATCGGGTAGGCACCAGCGATGTTGTATAAATTCTGAGAATCGGAGCGAATGG
>JAYYRF010000736.1:0-10817 GCA_036127535.1 Myxococcota bacterium
TTCGAGCCCGAACTCGCAAAGGAATTGAAGGTTCGGAACAATGGTTATATCGCTCTCTCGGTTGGTGAAGGAGAAGAAAAACAGACCAAAACCATTAATATAGGTAAGGACTTCGACTCCGCCAAACGCAAGCTCAAAAAACTCGATTCCCTCGTACGAGAGAAAATTCTCAAACTCTCCAAAGGACCGCAAACCATCTATGTGACCACCGGGCACGGTGAGTTTTATTGGAAAACCGATGAGGAACGCGATCAGTTCGAACGGATCTCAACGCTGAAGAAATTACTCAAGAGTTCGAATTTCTCCATCAAAGAACTCAGTTTGGCCAACGGACTCGGTACTGCGGTACCCGAAGATGCCAGCATCGTTCTCATCTTGGGCCCAACCCGCGACTTCTTCGAAGCGGAAATCGATGTTCTCAATCAATACAGAGAGAACGGAGGTTCGATGCTGATCTCTTTGGAACCGGGCGGTATTGCCCTCGACGAATTGCTCAAACCCTTGGGAATGCGCTTTGACTCCAATGCCAAGCTCAGCAACGCAACACGCTTTATACCGCTAACCAAAGCACCTACGGATCAACAAAACTTGGTTACCATCAAGTACTCTACCCACGCTTCGGTCAGCAATCTCAGCAAATTGAGCAAAACGCTGCCCGCCTACTTCTTGGGTGCAGGTGCACTCTACAAAGAAGCAGAGTCGAAAGCAAGCAACACGGTTCGATCGATGGAGGATACGTGGAACGATCTCAACGGAAACTTCCAATACGACAAGGAAAACGAAAATAAGCAGGTTTGGGATATCGGTCTTGCCGTGTCCGAAACCGTGGAAGATAAAGAAGCACGTACCATCGTCATGGCCGATACCACCTGGCTCTCTGATGTTGTACTCGTACAGAGCCAAGGAAACCGTTTGTTACTCAACGATACTTTGGTATGGCTGCTCAACGACGACAGCTCGGCTGGCGAGGTCAACGACGAACAGGATGTAAAGGTCATTCACAGCAATGAAAATCAGGGATTTATCTTCTACGGAACCATTCTTCTCGTTCCACTGGGACTTTTTGTTCTCGGTGCAGCCTATGTCCGAAGTCGTCAGAAAAAAGGAGAGAAATAATATGAAATCGATGTACATCTACGGTGGAATCCTTATTGTATCCTTGGGTGCCGCATGGGCACAATGGAAAAAAGAGCCCTCTCTCGTATCCGGTGAAGAAGTCGTTGTACTCTACGGAGACGCGGACAAGCTTGAGTCTCTCGTTTGGGACTCCGAAAAACACCGTATAGATCTCTCTCTCAAATCCGATGAACAAGGCTCTTATCTTTGGGCAGACTATACGGATAAAAAGAAAGAAAAAGAGAACCAAAAGCAGTTTAAAGTCGGAGAAGAAGGAACGAAGCTACTCGAAAATCTCTCTCCCTTTGTCGCGATCCGAAAACTCAACGACGTCGACGAAGCCAAACGAGAAGATTTGGGTCTCAAAGATCCCAAAACCACGCTCACCATTTCTCGAAAAGGAAAGACCCACACCTACCACATTGGTTCAGAAGCATATGGAACAAAGGATATCTATCTGGAAGACCAAGAGTCTAAAACCATCTTTTTGGTCGATGATGCCAAGGTTCGCAGTCTAAAATTCGGCCGAACCAAGCTGCCGGACCGTCGTTTGTGGTCTTTCAAAAAGGATACAATTACCCACGTGTACCTCACAACGATCATCGACGAAGAGTCCAAAACCCTGCACTTTGAGAACAAAAACTGGCAAGACAAGAAAAATGCAAAATGGATCGATGCCGACAACCACAATGCCGACAATAAACAGCTCACCAATTGGATCACAAAAATGCTCCGATCCACCAATAGTGAATACACCTTTGGTTTAGACGAATCCACTCTCACACCCGCATTCCAACTCAAGATAGAAGCGAACAATCAAAAGGCGGAAGAGGTGTCGATCTTCCACACCGAAGAGAAAACAACCTGGTATGCCCGATCAACCCATAGTCGTGGATTGGTCAAGCTGATCAAACAGAGTATCTCCGGTTTGAGCGAAGACATTCCCAGCCTGTTTGCGGCCCCCGAAGTGACCAATACAGAGGAACCGAAAAAATAGTCGCTTAATCCAACGATAAAATCTTTACAACGATAATCGTAATGTTGTCTTCGGAGCCGTTTTCGATGGCTTCTTGCAAGAGCTCGTCTGTAAGATCCTCGAAGGGTGTCGAGCGAAAGATATTCGTCAAAGCACCATCGTCAAGCGGTTCCGTGAGTCCGTCGCTACAAAGCATGAAGATATCGTCCTCTTCCACATGACGGGTCGCGGTATCGGGATCTACTGTACCGTGCGATCCGATTGACTGGGTTAATATATGCTTGTGAGGAACAATCCGAGCCAATTCCGGACTCAATCGCCCCGCATCGAGCTCGTTCTGCACCACGGTATGATCGCGTGTGAGCCGGCGTAAATTTCCGGATCGATATAGATAGAGCCGACTGTCTCCTACATGACAAAAATGCGCGACATCATTTTCGAGCAAAAGAACGGTTAAGGTTGTACCCATACCTACATTTTCGGGGTTTTGTGCTGCATTTTGGCGAATTCGGATGCTCGCTTGGTTCATTCCGTACCGCAATCGTTCTCGGATTGATTCTTCTTCATCCAACAAACGACTCAAGCGAGTCTCATCTGGGTCTTGACCGCCAACCAGAACATCTTTAATAGTGTTGACAGCGATCTCACTCGCAATCTCTCCCGAGGCATGTCCACCCATTCCGTCAGCAACGACAAATAAACCAATTTCGTGATCCAGTAGCATATTGTCTTCGTTATTTTCGCGAACAGGTCCGGTATCCGTCCGGGCAAATACTTCAAATTCCATAGCGTTCTCTCCAACCTATCCTTAGAATATACTTCTCCTACAAAAACGTACAACCCAAAAAAAAATCCATACCAACGATCATGAACCAAAAAAAACCTGCCATTGGCGAAAAAATAGGAAAATACCTTCTGATTAATGAGATCGGCAAAGGTGGGATGGCGGTGATCTTCGAAGCCTTGCACGAAACGCTACAGCGGCGCTGTGCCATTAAAATTATGCTTCCAACGCAAAAAACCGCAGAAGTTGCGGTACGATTCCAACAAGAATACAACGCACTTTCGCGTTTGGAGCATCCCAACGTATTGAAGGTCATTGAAAGCGGAATTCACCAAGAACAACCCTACTTCGCGATGGAACTGCTTCAAGGGAAGACCCTAAAAGAAGAGGTTCAGGATTGGGGGACTCTTACACCAACAGCACGCTTCACCAAGGCGCGTCATATACTCATACAGATCACCAAAGCACTGGATTATATACACCAACTCGGCTGGGTTCATCGCGATATCACCCCGGGTAACATCATGATCTTAACGACGGGAGACATCAAGATTATGGATTTCGGTGTGGTCAAAATACCCGGTAACGAACTGACCGCTGTCGGAGAGATGATTGGAACCGTTGCTTACATGTCTCCAGAACAAATCAAAGGCGAGCAAGTAGACGCGCGGGCAGACCTGTATTCCTTGGGCACCTGCTTATACCTCATGCTAACGGGCAAAAGACCCTTTTCTGCTCGAACGCTGCCCGGATATCTCGACAAACATCTCAATCATAAACCAACACCGCTTCATCAGCACTCTCCCATGGTACCGCAAGATCTCAGTAGCGCCTGCTTGCGACTCCTCGAAAAAGATCCCAATTTGCGCTTTTCCTCTGCCAATCATCTCCTCTCTTATTTGGCACCCCAAGAGAAAGCCGAGCGAATCCGTCTCGTGGGCAGAACATGGGAAATATCTCTTCTCCGCGAACACATCGCACGACTCGAAGATGCAAAGGGCGGTGTGCTCATCATACAGGGAGATCGAGGGATGGGGTGCAGTTCGCTGATTAAAGAGGCGAGAAGACTGTGTCATCAAACCGGAAACCTTTCGATTTACACGAATAACCAGTCCCCCGATCAATCTTCTTTTTATGGTGTGCAAACGCTCTTTCGGCGCCTCGGAGAAACGATACAAAAAGATAACATCATCAATCAAATCTTCGATGATGGCGCCACCTTTGAGAAATGGAGCGTCTTTGCTGCTATCCGAGATTTATTAAAAGACTCCCAGGTCAAATTGATCGCGATAGACAATATCGATAACAGCGATTCAGGTACGCTGGAACTCGCAGAATACCTCATTCGAAATCTTGCAGAAGACACACTTTTTGTTCTTGGCATTCACGATCCGACTTGGAAACCCATCCAAGGTATTTTGACGGGCACCAGCACTTCGTATCAACCCTCCATTATCGAACTCAAACCCATTTCCATCGCTGCGATCGAAGAATGGCTTTTGCTGTGGGCATCTTATGATGACAGCATCGAACCGCTCGCCCAACGAATTCATAGCAAATCGGGTGGTAACCCAACGCTCGTACACGAAATGGTACGAGACATTCGAATTCGAAAAAATATTGTCCCGCAAAAGAGGCTTCCGCTTGGAATGAGCGTGCAAGAGATCGAACGTGCACAATTTGCACTCCCCAAAAACCTCAAAGAAGCCACGCTACTCCGATTGAAATCCATCTCTCCCGAAGCGAAGGTCATCCTCTCTCTCATCGCCTCCTATCGCGGGCGTTTGTCACACGATTTAATGTTCGAAGCGCTCAACCAGCTTCCATCCTTTCAAGAGAACCGAGAGGGCATCCTCAAGTCTTTGCACGAACTACAAGAGGTCAGTTTAATCGACAGCTACAAGGAAAATGGCGAACTCTTCTACTTTATGCAGCACAATTGGGTTCGAGACATTCTCAATTCGCTAATCCCCAACAGTACGCCATACCACATCGCCATCGGAAAAGCGCTCGAAATCCAAAACTATACCTCTCCGGGTCCGATGTTGGAAGATCTCGCCTACCACTTTGAACAGGGAAAACTCTTCGGAAAGGCCTACACCTATCTCTTCCAGGCCTCGCAAAAACTGCGTCGTCACACACTTGTATTGGAAGCAAAACACTACCTCGATCGCGCACTCATCATCGAACCGATCGCACGAGAGCATCTCACACTGGCGGATGCAGAATTCCGGTTGAGTAAGCTGTTTTTAGAGCGCTCAATCGTCTACAATATTCTCAGCGATAAAGAAGAGGCCATGGCGCAAATCGCCAAGGCGCAAACCCATGCGGTGCGACTACAAAATTCAGAATTACTCGCTCAAATCTACACAGAACAGTCTCACCAATACAGAGAATCCTATGCGTTAGAAGATGCCGAAGGGGTTTTGTCTCTTGCTTTGGAAGCCGCACAAAATGCTGGCATACCGAAACTGGAAATCGTTCCGTACTACGAATTTGGCGCGATACAATGGGATAAAGGAAATCTATCTGCTGCACAAAAGTTCTTCCGAAAAGCACAAGATTTAGCGGAACAACTCAATCATCCAGAAGGTTCTGCCCTAAGCAGCAATGGATTGGGTGTACTCGCTATGTGCCAAGGTCAGTCCGCCAACGCGAGAAGACATTTTGAACAAGCGATACGGGTCGGTAAAGAAAACGGCATGATCGAAAGTCTCGTCAATTCTCGTACCAATCTCGCTGAACTTCATTACTGCATGGGTAACTTTCGAAAGAGTCTTAGTTTGATCAACGAAGCGATCATCGAAGCTCGAGAAGTAAGCTATCGACAAGGAATCGCTGTCGCTTTACGATATCGCGCTTCTCTTTTATGTGATTTGGGGCAAAATCTCGAAGCGGAAGAAAACAGTAAAACCGCCATAAAGATTCAAAAGAGTCTACAAAATCCCCATGAAGAACTCGCATCTATTATTTCTCTCTTGCGTATCTGGGTTCCAACCCAAAAAGAAGAGATCATTTTCTCTCACCTGGAACACGGCTTGGCGCTCTGCCAAAAATACGATGCAGAAGGGAATTTGCCGATTCTACAGGCTTGGAAAAGCTTAATGCTCTTTCGCACAGGTAAAGCAGAGGCCGCGCGCCAACTTTTATTTGAAATTCGCGTGGAAGAAGGAAAGACGTGGTTACATCAGAAAGCGCGCTGCTATTTGGAAATTGCAAAGGCATGGCTCGCAATGGATCATAAAGAGCAAGCGGAAAAAAATGCCGCACAAGCACTCGGGATTGCAGACAACAGCGGATATCGATTCTACGCACTGCAAGCTCGAATTATATTGAGCAGAACATTGAGTTCGAAAACCAAACGAGAAAGACACACACGGATCGCTCAATCCCTATCCAAATCATTGTCCGCAAATTTATCTCCATCGGATGCACAGAGCTTCTTGACAATACACGGTGGATTAAAATAGACCTATAATGATATGTCTACCTTAATTTCACCACCTCCCTTGCCTGGAGATCAGGTTTCCCACTACACTCTGATTGAAACGCTCGGAGTGGGGGGAAACGCAACGGTCTATCTCTCGAAGTCGAAAGAAGACCGCGAGATTGCATTGAAAATCTTGCATCCTGGAAAAACAACCCTCGAAGATAAAAAAAGGCTTCATCGAGAATTCGTATCCTTACAATCTCTCTCCCATCCAAACATCGTGCAAGTGTACGATACCGGGATTCACGGAGACTACCCGTGGCTCGCGATGGAGTTTGTACGCGGCCCAGACCTCAGCGCGTTGATCAAACAATGGGATAAGAATCCTCCCGAAGACCGATTTATTCAAATCGAACGTATTCTTTGCGCCTTGTGCAGTGCCCTCGACTATCTTCACAAACAGGGCATGATCCATCGGGATCTAAAACCATCGAACGTATTAATCGATGAAAATGGTCATCCCAAACTGACCGACTTTGGTGTGGTCAAAGCACCCGCCGCCTTTCAGTCCGAATTAACCACCATGGGACGTTTGCTGGGAACCGTTGCTTTTATGGCACCTGAGCATATCTTGGGAGAAGAAGTTGACCATCGTGCTGATTTGTACTCCTTGGGTGCCCTGCTTTACATGGGACTAACGGGCAGTAAACCATTTGAAGCGAAAACCATAACGGAATACCTTTCCATGCACATTACGCAAAGTGCGCCCAGTCCGAAAGACAAGAATCCGAACGTACCGCCTCTTCTCGATCAAATTTGCTCTCGACTTCTTGAGAAAGAACCGTCTAAACGTTTTTCATCCGCTTCAGAAGTGCTCCTTCTGCTCCAAAAGAAACAGCGCTTTCCCAATATCTTTGGTAAAGAGAAACTCCTGGAAGACTTTAGACAGTTAATCATTCTGTTCCAGCAAGACGACTCCATTCATCTCTCCTTGGTTGGAGAAAAAAAGCTGGGAAAAAGTCTTCTCCTGAAAAGATTGCACAAGGAACTCGAAGCACAGGGCATTGTCCCGAATCATATCGATCAACTCTCCTCTGAAATGCAGCAATGCGTATTGTTATTGGATGATTTTCATCGCTTTCAGCCAGCAGAAGTCCACCGTTTGCAAGAGACATTGAACACCATATCGGCCCACGGTGGAAAGATATTCTTGGTCACCGCATCCGAAAAAGGCCATCGTTCTACCCAGTCGAACTTTTTCTCGGTTGTTCGAGAATGGACGATCCCAAAACTGAATATTAAAGAGACCGAAGAACTCATCCGCGCGCAGAAAATTATCGGACCGGCCGCCATTATTCTCACAAAGCGTCTCTATGAACAATACCAAGGAAATACTGGTCTAATCCTCGAGTCTCTTGCTCTTCTCAGAAAGCAAAACTGGCTTACGGAGAGCAAATCAGGGAAATTCAAGTCCGCTCTTCCCATCGACACGCTCAAAAATCGTGCATTACCAATTCCCCAATCGCTCCAGCAAGATCTCAAAGCGGATCTCAGTGCCTTATCTTCAGAATCCAAGCATATTTTAGAGTGCTTGGTCGTTCTACAAAAAGAGACCACAAGAACCACCCTAATGGCACTCACAAACAAAGACGAGCACGCGATCTTACTGGCTCTACACGAATTACAGCCCGAATGGATTCGCATCACCACCAAGCAAGACATCGATATTATTCAAGCGTTGCCCCCCAAAATGCTTCTCCTGTACACATTGCTCGCCTCAGAGAGAAAAATTGCTTGGCATCAACGTATCGCATCCATTCTGGTCAAAAGGGGTAGACGAAGGGTATCAGAAATTGCAGAACAAGTCTCTCATCATCTGATTGCAAGCCAACAAGAGACAACGGCTTTCCCCTTCTTGATTTCCGCCGCTCAAAATTGCTTCAAAAAGCGTGAAACACACAAGGCTAAAAATCTTTTGATTCGAGCAGAACAAATCTTACCCAAAATAGAAGACAAGCTCCCGCTAACAAAGGCTAAAAAGAGTCTTTTTGAACTTTTGGGCTTCGTTTACAAGGAAGAGAACGAAATCGCCAAAGCCCAAGATTACTTTACACTTGCCCTCGGACAATCGAATCTCCTGCCCGAGGAGCAATCAAAAGCTCGATTAAAAACCCTTATTGAAATATGTTCTTTACGTCTTTTGAAAGGAGAAACCTCTCTACTAAGTCTTCTTCCTCTTTTGGATACGCAAGATCCGATTTGGCGAGAAGGTTACCAGCAACTCGCTCTGCACTATTTTAATGAAAACCAAAAAGAAAAAGGCATTGAACTCATTCGCAACCTCAAGCGATCCTTTCACATCGAAGATCAAAGCTTTCGAGAATTCTACAAAGCCTTATGGGACTCTGTCGGCGGTAATATCTCGGTTAACATCCCGCAACTTCGCAGTACAATCAAGCAGTTTTCTTCGGAGTGGGATCTCATTATCTTGGAGATATTCCTGAGTTCAGCGTACTGGCAAGAAGTGGTGATTGCAACCGAAGACATTCTAGAAAAAAGCCAGTATCGCCCCAACCTGGGTGTTTATTGTCATGCTTTGGCTCTGCAAGCCCGCGCCAACCTATGCCTGGGGGAAGTCTCCCTTTCCAAACAGGCCTATCAAGAGGCAAAGTATTGCAAAATCGAGCCCAACACTCCCACCAAAACGCGTGCGTTCTTACATTTGCAACGACTTGCTTTATCGTTTCAAGATGATTTGACGGCCGCTCAAAATCCAAGCGATATCTCTCAGAGCCTCATAGATAGCCCGCAAACGCAACTGGAAACCATTGTCTCCAGAAGTAAAGGGGTTCCTGCCCCCGCTCCGAGTCTCCCGCTGCCGTGGACACAAGTCCATGTGATTGTCGATCATATCTTGTCTCATCCAAAATCGAGGAGAGAAGATCTTTTACATCATTATTGGTCTACGTCCATCGTGGAGGACAGCGAGTATCTGAAAATCCATTTGGCGCGTATCGGAGCGCACGAATCCAACAGCGTCTTGTGGAAGACCCGGCTACACGACAGTTTAATTGTGTGTATGGCAAGACAGTCTGAGCATTTTCGTATCAAAGAACATTGGCTAAATCCCGAAGTATTGCTATAGATCTAATTTAGATTATTTATAGTTATACATAATCAAAAGCACACACAAACAGAGGCGATTGGTGTCATCCAAAAAAGAACCCAGTGCCAGCATTGAAATGGGCGGAGTTATACTCAACCCAGGCGAATGTATCGGTTCCTATAGATATGAAAAACCCATCGGAAAAGGTGGTATGGCTGATGTGCTACTCGCCTACGATCCCAACGGCCAACCGATGGCCTTAAAGGTGCTCAAAGCCTCTCGGTTTCGAACGGGTAGAAGACGATTCCGAAGAGAATTCCGCGCGCTCGCGAAACTTCGGCACCCCAATGTTATCCAGGTGGACTCGTTCGGAGATATCTTCGGCCACCCCTATTTTGCTATGGAATATATCGATGGAACGGATTTACATAAGAGCATTCGTGAATTTCGGAAAATTCCGTTCGAAGACCGGTGGCATAGAGTCGAAGAAATTTTAATCGATTTGACACAAGGCCTGCACTATATTCATTCTCGGGGACTGGTTCACCGAGATTTAAAACCGTCGAATGTCTTGATCGATAAGCACGGACAATGCAAGATTACCGATTTTGGAATCGTCAAAGACCTCAACCCAGACGAGGATCTCTCCACCACATTGGTGGGCACATGGGCCTATGCTTCACCAGAGCAGATTAGTGGTCGCCCCTTGGATAACCGATCCGACCTGTACAGCTTGGGCATTATTTTATATGCGATGCTGACCGGTAGAAGACCATTTGCGGCCGAAAATATGGCCGGATATTTAAAACTTCACCGCGATCAACCACCGCGTTCTCCCTCTTCCTTTATCCCAGAGATTCCGACGAGATTGGAGGATATCTGCTTGCGTTTACTCCAAAAATCTCCGCAAGATCGATACCAATCCGCGTTGGAGATTCTCGATGCGCTGGGTTTTCATCAATTCGCTGACGACCCTACCACAGAAGAAGTCGCGCCGTGGATCATTCCTTCCGGAGGACGCAATGAGTTAAACGCGGAAATGGAGAAATATCTGACGGATCTTCTTTCCCAGCAAGGAAACGTGGTGCAAATCATTGGTGCAGAAGGACTCGGAAAATCACGCATTATCAAAGATTTTGTCGAAAAAGCCAAAAGCAGAGACCTTCACACCTTTTATTGTAGCATTACACCCCAACAAGGCCCCTTTGTCAATCCCATCAAAATCGCTTCCCACATCGCGACCGAGTCAGGCGATCAGGATCTCACTACATCGATATCAACACTGGAGAACAGCGATCAAAATCTGGATGCCGATCTAAAGTATCAGCTTTTTGAAAGAAGCCGTGAGGCTCTGCAAAAACTGCTCGAAGAGCGACCACAGATCTTTGTTTTTGACGACATCCAC